>NZ_JAUBQQ010000025.1:0-69691 GCF_036701335.1 Microcoleus sp. Pol12B5
TCTAATTAACTCATAATTTTGCCTGGAATATCATTCTACTATGTATTTGTGTAATTAATTCTGTCTAACTACTTATTCATCTATAAATTTGACTGTGGGTACTGGTTGACGAGGTTCTACCATAGGACTGGCAATGCTTTTGATCTGTGTCACTCCTTATACTACCACGAGAGTGACAAAAGAGGGTTAAGAACCCGATAGCTGCGGTTCACAGGCTTTTTTGAGGGGTCAGGGTGCGTTAGCGAAGCCCTCGAAGAGGATCGACCTTTGAGTACAACTGATTTGATAGCAGAAGGTCTGAGCCGCTGTTGCACTTGGATGCTGTAAAATTAACTTTATTAACCTGCTTGAAAAGATGACCAATCGCTCTACTCGCGCCCTTTTTCACAGCAAAACACTCAACACTGCTTTGCGCGCTTTTAGCTTTCCGCAAGATATGGAAGTGCGCCACCAAAAATTGGGAACCTGGATTGCTGCACTTAAAACGGGTACGTTAGACGAAGTGAAAGAAGTTTCGCTGCACGGCAGTTTTATTAATGATATTTTTCAGGATGTTTTGGGATACTGCTCGGTAATTCAAGGTGCGGGGAAAGCTTGGGAAATTAACGCAGAACAAACTATATCTGATGGTGGCGGTTCTGCTGACGGGGCGATCGGCTTTTTTACTGCTGCTGACAATCCTAAAGGCGAAACCGTTTCCCTGCAAGGTAAAGTGATTGCTCCGATCGAACTCAAGGGAGCGAAAAATGATTTAGACCGTCCCGCATCCGGGCGATCGGAATCAGCAGTTGACCAAGGTTGGCGCTACGCTAATTATACACCAGATTGTCGCTGGATTATTGTCTCGAATTATCGAGAGTTGCGACTTTATCATACCAATAAAACTCCTGCTTATTACGAACAATTTTTTCTGACTGACTTGGCGGATATTGCAGCTTTTAAGCGGTTTTACTTTCTGCTGTGTCGCCGCAATTTTTTGCCTAAAAACCAAGAGCAAACAGGTTCTGTTGTTGACAGACTGTTAAAAGACTCTGACGAAGCTCAAGAAGAAATTACCAATAAATTATATCAAGAGTACAAAGCAATTAGACTCGCTCTCGTCAAGCATTTTCGCTTTTCTGGGCCGCAGGATATCCCCAACCGCGATCGCGTACTCATCGAAAAAGCTCAAAAAACTTTAGACCGCGTTTTATTCATTGCTTTTTGTGAAGATAAAGGGTTGCTGCCGCGAAACACGCTCAGCACCGCTTACGACCACAAAGACCAATACAATCCTAGATTAATATGGGAAAATTATCAATCTGTATTTCGCTGGGTTGATGTGGGAAATGATGACCCTCCTGTACCGGTATACAACGGCGGTTTATTTAAATTCGATCCGGTTTTAGACGCACAATTGACTGTGCCAAATCCTTTATGCAGTCTGCTGAATAAGCTGACAAGATTTGATTTTGATACCGAAGTTTCCGTCGATATTTTGGGGCATATTTTCGAGCAGTCTGTTACAGATTTGGAAGAGTTAAATGCTGAAACTACCGGACAGGAATACAATCCGAAAAAAGGCAAGCGGAAAACTCAAGGTGTGTTTTACACGCCAGCTTATATTACTCAATATATTGTCGAGGTTTCTCTCGGTGGCTATTTGCAGCGTCGAGAGCAAGAATTGCGCGATTTATTCCTAATGGGCGAAGTTGCTGAAGTGTCGGTTCAGCCGGCAAAAAAAACTGCAATTAAGTTTTGGAAAACGTATCGAGACGAAGTGCTGCAAAAAACGCGCGTCATCGATCCGGCGTGCGGTTCGGGTGCTTTTTTGATTGCGGCTTTTGATTATTTGATGCAGCAGTACGAAAGAGTCGATCGCGAATTGAATGCTTTGGGATGTAAGCCAAAAAACGGCAACTCGCTGGAATTTGACCGAAGCATTTTAAGCAACAACCTGTACGGCGTAGATTTGCTGCCGGAATCGGCCGAAATTATCAAACTTTCCCTGTGGTTGAAGACGGCCCAAGCGGGTAAAACCCTGACGTATTTGGATGATAATATTAAAGCGGGAAACTCGATCGTCGCTGACAGTAATGTAGCAGATACAGCGTTTGATTGGCAAGCTGAATTTCCCCAGATTTTTGCTGATGGCGGTTTTGATGTAGTCATTGGCAATCCGCCTTACGTGCGGCAGGAGTTGCTATCTCCAATTAAACCCTATTTGCAAGCAAATTATGAATCCTATAACGGGGTAGCAGACCTTTATACTTACTTTTATGAACTCGGATTAAACATTCTCAAACCGGGGGGAGTGCTTTCGTATATTGTCACAAATAAATGGCTGCGTTCGGGATACGGCGAACCTCTACGCAAGTTCTTTGCCAGTCAAGCTTTACTAGAGCAAATTATTGATTTCGGACACGCGCCAATTTTTGAGGATGCTGATACTTTTCCCTGTATTGTCGCAGTCAGAAAACCTAACGCTTCTCTATGTATCTCTGAAACTGAAAGCGAGATTGACCAAGGTAAATCTGAACTTAATTCGCCTGTCATTGTTTGTTCGGTTCCGCGCGAGGAACTTGCTAATATCAACCTTACACAATACGTTCAACAACACGGCTATCAAATTTCGCGAGATCGTTTTACTGCGAATGCTTGGAGTTTGGAACCTCCTGCTGTTGATGATTTGATGCAAAAAATTCAACGAGTGGGTGTTCCGCTTAAAGATTTTGCAGGAGTTAAGCCTTATCGAGGTATTTTAACAGGATTGAATGAAGCTTTTTTAATTGATGAAGCTACTAAAAACAGTCTAGTGCAAGCAGACCCTAAATCCGCTGAAATCATCAAGCCATTATTGCGAGGTCAGAACATTAAACGCTGGAGTCCTGAGTGGGAAAACCTTTGGATTATTCTGCTGAAATCTAGCAGCGATAGTGTATGGCCGTGGAGTACCGCAAACGATAAAGCAGAGGAAGTATTTGCACAAACATTTCCATCGGTATATAAGTATATGAAGCCGAGGCAAGAAAAACTGTCTAAGCGTTCCGACCAAGGGCGTTACTGGTGGGAACTGCGATCGTGTGCCTACTATAACGTTTTTCAAGAACCAAAAATTATCACTCAAGATTTGGCTACTTATTCTTGGTTTTGCTTCGTCGATCAAGAGATATACCCAGTGAATACTTGCTATCTATGGCCAACAGGAAATTTTTATATGCTTGGGTGGCTGTGTTCGCCAATAACTTGGTGGATTTGTCACCACACTTTGCAAAAAGGAATTAATGACACACTGCGAATGTTTAGAGAACAGGTAGAAGCTTTACCCATCGCACCACCAACTGACTCAATTCGTGCCGAAGTAGAACCAATTGTCAGCCGTTTAATTGAAATCGCCAAAACTAATCAAGAAACTCACCGAGATGTGTTGCACTGGCTGGAAATCACTTATTTAATTGATAAACTAGGACAAAAACTCGAAGATTTTTCTGCGCTTTCCTTTGCAGAGTTTGTAGCAGAAATCAGAAAGCGGATGCCAAAAACTAAATCCTCCGATCCTCTCGGCGTTGCTGGACTAAAAGCAGTCCGCGAAACTTATAATGAATATGCACCGGCTATTCAATCTCGCAAAGCTGAGGCGTTGAGACTCGAACACCGTTTATCCGATTTAGTTAATCAAGCTTACGGATTGACACCAGAAGAAATAGATTTGATGTGGAAAACAGCACCTCCGCGGATGCCGATCGCCCGACAGATTTGATATAATGTTATATTTTATAAAACTATTATATTATCAAAAATTTGTGTTTTTGGGGGAAGATTTGTTAGACTGGGATTGTTAACTAGCGAGTCGATAGACCATACTTTGTACGCGAGGTGAATCATTATGCTCCAAGCATTTGAAGGAATTTACAGAAATGGAGTCATCGAACTTTTAGAAGTTCCTGAAAACATTTATGAAAGCCGCGTGGTGATTACTTTTTTGGCTGCGCCATCCATTCCTCGATCGCCTACATTTATCCAGTTTGGAATGTTTGCAGGTTCTCATCAATCCACCGAAGCTGATTTCGAGATTGCCGAATTTCAAGGGGATACTGACGATGAATTAGATTGGTCATAGCTGCCGATGAAATATGTCATTGATACCCACGCGCTGATCTGGTTTCTCGAAGGAAATCAAAGATTGGGGACTCAAGCCCAAGCAATTCTCTCCAATTTGACCAGTCAGCTTGTTCTACCTGCGATCGCCTTGGCTGAAGCTGCATGGATTGTAGAACGAAGAAAAACATCAATTCCATCTGTGAATGCTTTGTTGAATGCAGTTAACAGCGATCCTAGAATCGCGATTTATCCACTCGATAGAACCATCATCACCCAAACGCTCAGCTTATTGAGCATCCATGAAATGCACGATCGTCAAATTGTAGCAACCGCAATGATTTTGCAAAATCAAGGTGAAGCTGTTGCGCTGTTGACGTGCGATGGAAATATTACGGCTTCAGGTGTAATTTCTGTTATCTGGTGATTAATAAAACAACGGTTAAAAGAGGAAAGCCAATGTTTCGGAATTATTAAACCGCAGAGAGCGCAGAGGACGCTGAGGAAGAGAAGAGAGAGATGAAAAATTTCGATACCAAGGGATTTGATATGAAGATGAAAAAAGAGGCAACTCGCGTCGCCCCTCTTCTATTTAATCAACTGGAAAATTACACTTCCACAGCGATCTTTTGTTCCGAAGCCTCCGGCGAATTCGCTTCGCTTGGCGGCACAACTTGCCAGAAATTAGGCAAATATTCCGACCAATTTGCTAAAATATTCTCAGCTTTCTTGCTGCCGGTTCGATCGCACTGAGCCTCAATCAACTCCTTCAATTGCGCCTCCCCAGCCGCCGTACAAACCCGCTGCATCTTCACAATCTCTCCGTTGACATGAGCCGGGAAAGTCCCATCTTCATCGAGGAAATAAGCCAAACCGCCAGTCATTCCAGCGCCGACATTCCGGCCGACTTTTCCTAACACGACGATCACGCCCCCAGTCATGTACTCGCAGCAGTGATCGCCCGCACCCTCGATCACTGCTTTCGCCATCGAGTTACGCACCGCAAACCGTTCGCCAGCTTTACCCGCAGCCAACAGAGTTCCCCCCGTCGCACCATACAAACAAGTGTTACCGACGATCGCATTTTCGGAAGCATCATAAGTCGCACCAGCCGGCGGTGCGATCGCGATTTCGCCACCGTGCATTCCTTTACCAACGTAGTCATTGGCTTGGCCTGACAGTACCAGCGTCATCCCCGGCAAATTGAACGCGCCGAAGCTTTGGCCCGCGCTACCAGTGAAGTTGAGGGTGATTTGACCGCTAAAGCCGGTGTTACCGTGTTGCTGTGCGATCGCACCACTGATTCTTGCGCCTACAGTGCGATCGGTATTCACCAATTTTACATTCTTGCTAACAGTGCCGTGATTGGCGATCGCACTTTGAATCTCCGCATCCGCCAGCAAATCATCGTCTAACACTGGCCCGTTGGTGTGTACGTCGCCGTGTATTAAGAAAGATCGATCGCTCTTAGTATCTGGTAACTTGGTCAAACAATCCAAATTAATCGCTTGGGTTTTAGTTAGTTTCACCCCATCGCGCATTTTCAGCAAATCCGCGCGACCGATGATATCTGCGATCGACTTATAACCCAATTTCGCCAGCAAACTCCGCACTTCTTGTGCTACGAAATAGAAGAAATTAACAACGTGTTCCGGTGTACCGGGGAACCGTTTCCGCAAGTGTTCTTGTTGAGTTGTTACCCCCACCGGACAACTATTCATGTGGCAAACCCGAGCCATAATGCAGCCTTCTGCAATCATTGCCACCGTGCCGAAACCGTACTCTTCGCCGCCCATCAAAGCGCCTACAATCACGTCCCAGCCGCTTTTAAAGCCACCGTCAACGCGCAGCAAAACTCGATCGCGCAATTTATTTTCCATCAGCACCCGGTGAACTTCTGTCAATCCGAGTTCCCACGGAGAACCTGCGTGCTTAATCGAACTCAATGGCGAAGCACCGGTGCCGCCATCGTGGCCGGAAATTTGAATCACATCAGCATTTGCCTTGGCGACACCGGCGGCTACAGTCCCGATGCCAACTTCCGACACCAACTTCACAGAAACTCCTGCTTTCGGATTGATTTGGTGCAAGTCAAAAATCAACTGCGCCAAATCCTCGATCGAATAAATATCGTGGTGAGGAGGAGGCGAAATCAGCGTGACACCCGGTTTCGATCGGCGCAAATAAGCAATGTACTCGCTCACTTTCGCCCCTGGCAATTGACCGCCTTCACCCGGTTTCGCACCTTGTGCGATCTTAATTTCGATTTGTTTGGCGTTCATCAGGTACTCAGGAGTCACCCCGAAACGCCCGGAAGCTACCTGTTTGATGGATGAAGAAGCTGTATCGCCGTTCTGCAAACCTTTTAAGTGAGGTAGCGTTTGTGAGAAACCTGCCTCGCTCACATCGTTTAGCACTTTGTAGCGCACCGGGTCTTCGCCGCCTTCGCCGGAGTTGGATTTGCCGCCGATACGGTTCATCGCAATGGCTAGCGTTTCGTGGGCTTCCGGGGACAAAGCGCCGAGGGACATACCGCCGGTGGCGAAGCGCTTGACAATATCTGCTACAGATTCTACGTCTTCAATGGGAATGGAAGGGCGATCGCTCTGGAAATCCAGCAAATCGCGCAAAGCCGTTACCGGGCGGTTTTCGAGCTGTTGCTTGTAAACCTCGTAATGGTCGTAGGCACTTTCACCATTTTTGTCCACCGTGGTGGAAGTTTTTGCTTGAGCCCCGTTACCGTTGCCGTTAGTCTGAGCCTTAAAAGTAGTTACAGCCTTGTGCAAAGCCTTAGCCATTTCCGGGCTGTTCATGTGATATTCACCGCCCCGCCGGTACTGCACAAAGCCGTAATTTTCCAGCTTTTTGAGGTGCAATTCTGGGAAAGCCTGACTGTGGAAAGACATTACCTCATTAGCGAGTTCCGCCACACTCAAACCGCCGATCCGAGAAACCGTGCCTTTGAAACCCAAATCGAGCAAATCACCGCCAATGCCTATCGCCTCAAAGATTTGGGCCCCCTGATAGCTAGCCAGCAGTGAAATCCCCATTTTCGACATAATCTTCAGCAAGCCGTTTTCCACTGCTGTGCGGTATCTAGCTTGAGCCTGTGCCACGGTAATATTGGGAACTTTGCCGTGCTGCATCAAATTTTGAGTCTTGCTGTCAGACCACCAGGCGCGCACGCTTTCCAATGCCAAGTAAGGGCAAACAGCCACCGCCCCGTAACCAATCAAACAAGCGAAGTGGTGAGTGCTCCAACATTGCGCGGTATCAACAACCAGCGAAGTTTGCATCCGCAGGCCGACGCTAATTAAGTGGTGGTGAACCGCACCAACTGCCAGGAAGGGCGGAATATAAGTGAATTCTGCACTCAATCCCACAGAAGATTCGCCTTGTGCCTTCGATAGTCGATCGCTCAAAATCAGAATTCTCGAACCCTCGCGCACCGAAGCAGCCGCCTTTTGACAAAGTTGCTCGACTGCTGTTTTCAAACCAGAAGGCCCAGCAGAAATTTTGTAAAGAGTTGACAATTCCGTAGCTGGGAAAGACTTTTGATCTTTCAAGAAAGACAGTTCAGCGTCGTTGAGTACGGGAGAATCAATTTTCAACCGCTTGGCATTTTCCGGCACTGCTTGCAGTAAATTGCCCCGCAGGCCCACATTCATCGTCAGCGACATCACCATCCCCTCGCGCAGGGGGTCGATCGGCGGATTTGTGACTTGAGCGAACCGCTGTTTGAAATAGTTGTACAGCAACTGAGGCTTTTCTGACAATACAGCTAAGGGAGCGTCGTCGCCCATGCAGAAAGTCGGTTCTTTCCCAGAACTCGCCATCTCGACGATTACCATGTCCAAATCTTCGGCTGTGTAGCCGAAAGCAGTTTGGGTTGCCAACAGCGTTTGCGAGTCTAGGGTTGCTGTTTCGGCAAAAGGCTGCGGTTCCAAGGTTTCGCGGTGTTTTTGCAGCCATTCGCCGTAGGGATGCCGCTTAGCAATGCGCTGCTTGAGTTGCCAATTTTTGAGAATTTCCTTAGTTTGCAGGTCCACTGCAATCATTTGTCCGGGCCCCAAACGGCCTTTTTCGACAATATCTGCTTCGGGAATATCGACAACTCCGGCTTCGGAAGCCACAATTACCAAACCGTCTTTAGTAATGCAGTAGCGGGCCGGCCGCAAACCGTTGCGATCGAGCGTAGCACCTACTTGTTTGCCGTCGCTGAATACCAGCAGTGCGGGGCCGTCCCAAGGTTCTTGAATGCCGCTGTAATATTCGTAAAAATCGACAATTTCTGGATAAGGAGCCAAATCCGGCTGATTTTTGTAAGCTTCGGGCACCAGAATTGTCAGGGATTCCAGGGGGGTGCGGCCCGAGTGTACCAACAACTCCATCACGTTGTCCAAGTTTGCCGAATCGCTGCTTTCGGGATTGACAATTGGGTTGAACGTGTCGATATCAGCTTGAGTCCAATTCGGGTGAGCTAAATTCGCTTGCCGCGCCTTCATCCAGGTAATATTGCCCAACAGCGTGTTAATTTCGCCGTTGTGTCCCAGCAAGCGCATCGGCTGGGCTAAGTGCCAGCGGGGCATGGTGTTGGTGCTGAAGCGCCGGTGATAGACGGCAAAGGAGCTTTTATAAGCGGGATTTTTCAGGTCTGGGTAAAATTCTGCTAGTACAGCCGATCGCACCATGCCTTTATAGACGATCGTGCGGCAGGAAAAAGAGCAAGTATAAAAGTCTTGGCGGGTGAAGTTGGGGCGATTTGACAGCGCGTGTCCGATCGTGCGGCGCGCCAGAAATAGATGTTTGTCGAGTTCGTCTCCGGCTAATTGCGGTGAACTGACAATTACTTGTTCGATTTGAGGTTGATTTTCTAGCGCTTGCTCGCCCAAAACCGACGGTACAATGGGAACTTTGCGCCATCCCACAACTGTCAGCCCGCGATCGGTCAGAACTTGCTCCACCACCTGCCGCGCTATAGTCGCTTGAAATTTATCTTGAGACAGAAACAGCATTCCCACACCGCAGTTTTCCCGTGCGGGAGGCACAATTCCCTGTTCGGCGAACCAAGTATCCAGCAATTCCCAAGGAATCGCGGTCATTAAACCCGCACCATCGCCGGAATCAGAGTCAGCGCTGCAACCACCGCGATGTTCTAGACAAGTTAAAGCTGGGAGCGCTTTTTGAATAATGGAGTGCGTAGCTTCGCCGCTTTGGTTAGCAATAAAACCCACACCGCAGGCATCTCTTTCTTCCACTAACCAGCTTTGGCCGGCGAATGGAGTTCCTCGCTCAGTTTGATGCACGTTTCTGTTTGGATCGATCGTGTTACCCATGTTGATTGAATGTTATTTCCGTGATTGTGTGTTGATGCGTTTTTATAGCTCGGAGAGAGAAGGCTGCCGAGCGGTGGGAGCCTAGTAAACTTTAAGACAGCACATTGGAAGCTGATTTGATTAAAAATTTACGTCTATGCGGCCTGTACCTAGCACTGAAACCCTGTTTGCAGATTTTAAATTATCTCGCTCGCATCGCCTCAGAGATGTCTCCTAGAATACCCTGCTGTTAAAAAGCAGTGATTCTTTGGGCGATCGCCGCCCTGCAACTAGATACATTGCAGCCGATCTAGTTTTTTGTGTGGGTTTTTCCTGAGTCCGCAAGGGTAGCCTTGCAGCGAACACAGGTAGATAGTAACTTTAGCGTTATTTTGCTTGCTGCGCTGTTGAGTTGCTTTCGTCAGCGCCCGCAGACACAAAAGCAACCTGCCCGCTCAGTCGGTAGGTGCAATGTAGCAGCGCGGTTCACAACTGGTGAAACCTGTCTTATTGTGAAGTCAACTCTCAAGCCGCGAACATCAAGTTTATCAAAAAATTGATAAAATTTCACCCATTAGACTTAGAGTTTGCGTGCAAGTCTTGTCAGCGATCGTCCAGAACTCACGCTAAGATGCCTAGCCGAAAAAGGTTGACAGTTTTCCATAACTCAAATTGAGATTTTTTTACCCACAAAGTTTTGTCATCTCAAATCCGTTGGCATCGGAATTATTGTTCTCTCTCTTCCCTTTCTCTGTATCCTCTGCGTCCTCTGCGGTTTAATCATTCCGATACAACCGGAATGGATATCACTCATCAATGCAGGATATTTCAAGGATTTCTAAAACATTAGGAGCATCTGGTAGAGCCTGCGCCGCCTTTTGGAACACGCGCCCAAATGGATACTTGCTTGCTGATTCGGGGAGAGGCAAAAATTTTAGACCACTGTCCAAGCTGCCAGATTCATTGAAGTAAATCTCAAATCTCAAACTCAACTCGACTAACGCTCACAAGCTTGTCCTTGGTAATTTTGTTTGGCTCAACCGTGAGCGTTTTTACAGATTTGATTGGCATGGGGAATATTTCATGCCTATCTTTTATAAAAGAAAGGTTAGTTAGGGGAAATCGTAATACTGCTAAAATGTGCAGATGGTGATTACGCTCAATTCTGCATACAGATAGACCGAAGCCCAGTGATATAAATCATGGTAATCCTATTATATGAGAGATATAATTAAAATAACTTGACACTGATTAAAATAGCAGAGTGCTTGAGAATTCACGCTTTTTTCGTAAGGAAGAGGTTAGCTTAAATTAACCCCGCACACTTGTATTAATGTGTGTTAATGACTCAGCAAATAAGCCAAAAGCTAAAGTAATTTTAGGTCAACGCTATCTCAAAAAAAGTATACAAGCAAAAACAACCAAAATATTAAGTCTGGCTTTAAAAGAGCGCTTTCATAATTTGAGCGACAAAGTAGATTAAACTAAATATAGTTAATCAATAGCACGGCCGATAGAGCGAAAATAGTAGATAGTAACTCTAAAAAGTTTCAGGCTTGACAGAAGCACTAGGAGTAGGTAGGTATGGCTAGCATAACAAATATTTTTCGAGGATATCAAATCAACGAGCAAATATACGCAGGCAATCGAACTCTAGTTTATCGTGGCCGTCGGTCTTCAGATCAGCAGCCCGTAGTGATCAAACTGCTGCGAAATGACTTTCCCCGCTTCAACGAACTCGTTCATTTCCGCAACCAGTACGTCATTGCTAAAAACTTAGAGATCCCCGGCACTGTCAAGGCATACAGCCTGGAGATTTACAATAACCACTATGGTCTGGTGATGGAAGACTTTGGGGGAATTTCCTTAAGTAGTTACCTCGCTAGTCTGGTATTCGCGAGTAACGAACCCCTAAAAGGCTTGCCCATTAACGAGTTTCTTCCCATTGCAATTCAAATTGCCAACTCGCTTGACGGACTTTATCGCCACCACATCATCCATAAAGACCTCAAACCTGCCAACATTCTAATTAACCCCGCCAGCAAACAAGTTAAGCTGATTGACTTCAGCATCGCTTCCCTTTTGCCGCGCCAAACGCAAGAAATTCAAAATCCCAACCTCCTGGAAGGCACTTTACCTTACATATCTCCCGAACAAACTGGGCGAATGAACCGAGGCATTGATTACCGCACGGATTTCTACTCTCTGGGAGTTACATTCTACGAACTGCTAACGAGACAGTTGCCTTTCCAAAGCGAAGATCCGATAGAGTTAGTACACTGTCACCTTGCCAAGCAGCCTATCCCACTCCATCACCTTAACAAAAGCGTTCCCTTGGTGCTGTCTGAAATTGTTAGCAAACTGATGGCGAAGAATGCTGAAGATAGGTATCAAAGTGCGATCGGACTCAAGTTTGATTTGGAAAATTGTTTGTACCAGTGGCAAAAAACTGGAGAAATCGCCTCTTTTAAACTAGGACAGCGAGATTTGTGCGATCGCTTCATCATTCCCGAAAAATTATACGGTAGAGAGAACGAAGTATTCTCCCTACTAGCAGCCTTCGATCGCGTGAGTGCAGGAAGCGCGGAAATGATTCTGGTGGCTGGCTTCTCAGGTATTGGCAAAACCGCCGTCGTCAACGAAGTTCACAAACCGATTGTCGCAGCTAGAGGCTACTTCATTAAAGGCAAATTCGACCAACTTGAACGCAGCCAACCCTTCTCAGCTTTTGTACAAGCTTTTCGCGATTTAATGAACCAATTGCTGAGCGAAACAGATGCGAAAGTTGAACAGTGGAAGACTCAAATCCTGGCAGCATTAGGCGAGAATGCTCAGGTAATCGTTGAGGTAATTCCTGAACTAGAACGGATTATCGGAGAGCAACCACCCGCACCAGAACTTTCGGGCAGTGCGGTCCAAAATCGCTTCAATCGCTTATTAGAGAACTTCATTCAACTATTCACAACCGAAGAACATCCCCTAGTCATCTTCTTAGATGATTTGCAATGGGCCGACTCAGCCTCATTAAAGTTGATTCAACTTTTGACGAGCGATCGCTCACGACGGTATCTCTTGTTAATTGGAGCGTATCGAGATAACGAAGTCAGTCCCGTACACCCTTTGGTGGTGACATTATCCGAAATTCAACAAACGGGAGCCACAGTCAACACCATTACCCTCGCACCGCTCGATTGCTTCAATTTAAATTGTTTGATTGCCGATACTTTAGTTTGTTCTAAAGCGTTGGCTATGCCTTTGACAGAACTCGTTTATCAGAAAACCCAAGGCAATCCCTTTTTTAGCACACAATTCCTCAAATCTTTGCATGAAGATGGGATAATTGAGTTTAATTTGGAAGCTCGGTATTGGCAGGGCGATATCGCCCTAGTGCGAACCTTGGCACTAACGGATGATGTAGTAGCATTCATGGCAATTCAGTTGCGAAAGTTGCCAATCAGGACACAGGAAGTTTTAAAGTTAGCTGCTTGTATTGGCAATCAATTTGATTTGGCGACCTTAGCAATTGTTGATGAAAATTTGCCAACAGAAACAGCAACAGCTTTGTGGAAAGCATTGCAAGAAGGGTTGATTTTACCAGTTAGCGATGTTTATAAATTTTATCAACAATGTAGTAAAGACTTAGCTGAACCAGCGGGCAGGGAAGAGAGCGCTAACTTATTAACTAGCAATGAACAATTAGCGAAATACAAGTTTTTGCATGACCGCGTACAACAGGCTGCCTATTCTCTCATTCCCGAAGACCAAAAACGCTCGACCCACTTAAAGATAGGGCAACTGCTGTTTAAGCAAACATCGGAAGTCGAGCGGGAAGAAAGAGTTTTTGAAATGGTTAATCATTTGAATAGGGCGATTAAGCTGGTTAGCGATCCGGTGCAACGGCAAAAATATGCCCAGTTAAATCTAATAGCTGGACGAAAAGCAAAAGCCGCAACAGCGTATGCTGCCGCCTTTGAGTGCTTGAGTAAGGGAATTGAATTATTAGCCACGGATTGTTGGGACAGCCAGTACCAACTCACATTAAACCTATATGAGGAAGCAGTTGAAGCGGCATTCCTGAGCGGTGAATTTGAACAAATGGATCAATGGGTGCAAATCGTGTTGCAGCAAGCCCAAACCTCTCTGGATACTGTGAAAGTTTATACAGTGCGAATTCAAAGTTACATCGCTCAAAATAATTTACCCTTAGCAGAAAAGACTGCGCTGATTGTTCTCAAACAACTGGGCGTAGAATTTCCAGATAATCCCAGCCCGGAGAAGGTTCAGCAAACCCAGGAAGAAACGAAACGCAAGTTCGCCAGCCACAGGTTGGAAGAATTGATTAATCTTCCAAAGATGACCGACTCCTATTATCTGGCAGCGCTGCGAATTTTAGGCACGGTTGTGTCGGCTTCTTATCAGTCTGCATCTAAATTATTCCCGCTGATTGTGTGCAAGCCAATAGAACTATCCCTGACTTATGGAAATGCACCTACATCTGCTTTTAGTTATGCTTGGTATGGTTTAATTCATGCAGGAACAGGAGGGGATATTGATATCGGCTATCAATCTGGTGAGGTAGCTTTAGGTCTCCTAAATCATCTGAAAAGCAAAGAGTTAAAAACCAAAACTTACAATCTTGTTTATGGCTATGTCCGGCATTGGAAACGCTACCCCGAAGATTCTTTGCCATTCTTATTAGAAGCCCATCAAATTGCCCTAGAAGCAGGAGAATTAGAATATGCTGCCTATGGACTTTACAATTATACGGCGCTTTCTTTCTCTATGGGCAGAGACTTGGCGGAAATGGAGCGGGAGACAGAAACATTTGAGCGCGCTATTCATCAGATTCGTCAGGGAAACGCACTCAGTTTCGTGAAAATTTTTCGGCAGGCTGTTTTGAACTTGCGAGGCAAAACCGATAACCCCTGCCGTTTGGTTGGGGAAGCTTATGATGAAGACATCATGATACCGCAGCATCAAGCTAATAAGGTGCAGTATGCGATTTGCAGCGTTTATCTCAACAAGTTGATTCTCGGTTATTTGTTTGAAAACTCTCAACAAGCGCTGGAAAATGCCGTGCTAGCAGAGCAATATTCGGATGCTCTAACAGCAGGGCTTCAGTATTCGCTGATTTATTTCTATGGGTCTCTAACGTACTTAGGGGTGTATGCAGAGGCTGATGCGGAAACACAAGCTGCACTCCTAAAAAAAGTAGCAGTAAATCAGGCAAAAAGCCAGCGATGGGCGGAGTATGCCCCTATGAATCACTTGCATAAGTTCTATTTGGTCGAGGCAGAGCGTCATCGCGTTTTAGGACAGCAAGTTGAGGCGATGGATTTTTACGATCGCGCGATCGCTCTGGCTAAAGAAAACAAATACCTCAATGAAGAAGCTTTGGCAAATGAGCTGGCTGCAAAATTTTATTTACAATGGGGTAAAGAAAAAATTGCTCAACTTTATCTAATTGATGCCTACTATGCCTACTCTCGTTGGGGAGCTAAAGCGAAAATTGACGACATAGAACAACGCTATTCTCAATTGCTGGCTCCTATTTTGCAACATCATCAAGTTCGTTTGTTCGAGGTAGTGACTACCTCCCATGACACCTCATCTTCTAGCAAAAACCAAACAATTGCTGGAAGTACGAGTACCGCAGTAATAGATTTACCAACTGTTATCAAAGCTTATCAAGTTCTGTCGAGCGAAATTAAGCTTGAACAATTGCTCACTACGCTGATGGAAGTGGCGCTTCAGAATGCAGGCGCTCAAACAGGAGTATTGATTTTGAAAGAAGAGGAAAACTGGAAAATTGCCGTCCACTGTAGCGATAGCCAAGGCTGTATTCTGCAAGAAACTATTGGGATCGAGGAGAGCGAATCAATTCCCCAGACTGTGATTAATTACGTTAAACGTAGCACTGAAACCCTAGTTTTCGATGATATCAAGACGGAATTAATATTTACTTCTGACCCCTATATCAAGCAGCACCAACCTAAGAGCATCCTATGTACTCCGATTATCCATCAAGGCAAAATGATGGCAATTCTGTATTTGGAAAATAATCTGACGACGGGGGCATTCACTGGCGATCGCGTCGCCCTCCTCAACATCCTCTGCTCCCAAGCTGCTATCTCGCTGGAAAACGCCCGATTGTATCAACAATCTCAACAACTTTATCAACAATCTCAGGATTATGCCCAAAAACTGGAGCAGTCTATCCAGAATCTCAAACAGATGCAACTGCAATTGGTACAGGGTGAAAAGATGTCTGCTTTGGGAAATTTAGTCGCAGGGGTAGCCCACGAAATTAACAATCCCGTAGGCTTTATCGCTGGCAACTTGCAACCTGCTCAAGAATACGTGGGGGATTTATTCAATTTGATTGATTTGTATCAAGAAAATTTTCCCAATCCGGGAGGGGACATTGAAACAGAAATTAAGGATATGGACTTGGAGTATTTGCGAGAAGATTTGCCCAAATTGATTGGCTCGATGAAGGAAGGAGTCGAGCGCATCCGCAATATCAGTACGAGTCTGAGAACGTTTTCCAGAGCAGATAGCGATAGACCAGTTGCTTTCAATATTCACGATGGACTTGAAAGCACTCTGCTAATTCTCAAGCACCGTTTAAAAGCCAGCGAGTTCCGCCCTGCCATTGAAGTTGTGAGAGAGTATGGTAACTTACCCCTCATAAAATGCTTTCCCGGACAGTTAAACCAGGTATTTATGAATGTGCTGGCTAATGCTATTGACGCTTTGGAGGAGTTAAATAAGGGGCGGAGTTTTAGTGAAATTAAAAACCTACCTAATCAAATCACGGTTCAAACAGCTCTGAGCGAAGACAATAATCAGGTTTTGATTCGGATTAAGGATAATGGAGTGGGGATGTCGGCGGAAGTCCAGGAAAACATCTTTAACCACTTATTCACAACCAAGCCTGTGGGTCAAGGAACTGGATTAGGATTGTCGATCGCACACCAAATTGTTGTGGAAAAACATGGAGGTACGTTATTCGTAAATTCTTCTTTGGGGCAGGGTTCGGAGTTTGTGATTTCTATTCCGGGGTGAGCCTTTTGTAGTAGGGCTTGAGGGCAATTAGTGCGATTGGCTAAAAATATCGGATTTAGTAAGAAGAAACATACGGATTTTCCGGGTTTCTAAATCCCCATGCGTTTAGAAGTGAAATTGTGAGTTGTAAGCTGTGAAACGTAATTTTTTCTATTGGCGTCTAATATTGTCAGTCTCGATTTTACCCGTACTGGCGATGATCGCCCCGTCTTTAGTCGGGAATCAACCCGCAAGAGCACAAGATGGGGAGAGGGCTGGCTTGATTCATGCTTCGAGATCCCGCCAGGGAATGAATTCCCTGGCTGATAGCGAAAGTCGGTTAAAACCGACTGAAATATTCACCGATAGTTCTCTTGAGAGAACTTCAGCTATGAGACAGGGGTTTCAACCCCTGTCGGACTATAAGTTTTTGGCTCAATCTGTACCGCCATCTTCGAGAATTAGACAAGGCCGCCAAGTGTCCCTAAACGGCCGCCTTCTCCCCCTAAGTTGGACTCAGCAGCCGGCAAACAACACTTCTGGGGATTTCCGAACTTGGATTGCTGATGTAGGATTGATGCAAAGTGCGGGAGTGGATTTGCTTAGCAGCGCCGATAGTGCCAAACAACCGGTGCAGTGGTTTTCGGTATCTTTAACCAGCGCTCAAAGCTTAGCAGCGCGGGCAACAGGCCGGTATCGTTACTTAGATGTTACAGATTTTGCTAGACTTGCGGGCTGGGAGATATCTGCTGATGGGAATATTCTAAAAATTACTTCTCAAACTGCAAGTGTTACCGGAATTCGGCAAGCAGAAATAGAATCGGGCGATCGCATTGTAGTAGATCTCGATCGACCAACTCCTTGGCAAGTCAACTTTGTCAATAAACCAATCCCGTCGCCGACACCCAAACCCAACCCCCCGGACGACCCCACAAAGCCCGCTATCCCACTGCCAAACCTCCGCGCAGCACCAAACCTCGAAACACCCGACGACCCGACCAAACCCACCCTCCCGCTGCAAATAACGCCCGCAGCACCGATCGCCGGTCAAGAATGGTCGATCGCGATCGATGCCAAAGTCGCACCCGCCATAATTCAGCAGACTTTCTCAACCAGCAAACAATTGCTATCACTAAAAGTCGAACCTGACGGCGTTCAAACCCGAGTCAAAGTGAGGATTCCTTTGGGTTGGCGGCCGCAAGTTTTCAGCCTGGGAAATCCCAATCGATTAGTTATCGATATTCGCCCAGATTCGTTAGTAGAAAAAAACATTGTTTGGGCGCCCGGTGTGCTGTGGCGGCAGCAGTATCAGATTTTAGGAACCGCGCGTTTTCCGGTAGTTTGGTTAGAAGTGAATCCGCGTCAAGCTGGTGTAAAAATTCGACCAATTCTCAGTAATCCGCCTGCAGATCAAGGCACTGCACCTTTATTGCAAACAGCCGAAGTTTCGGGAGTGGCTGCGGCGATTAATGCAGGGTTTTTCAATCGGATAAATCGCTTAGCTTTGGGGGCAATTCGGCGGGACAATAAATGGCTTTCCGGGCCGATATTGAACCGGGGGGCGATCGCGTGGAACGATCGCGGAGAATTTGCGATCGATCGTTTAACTTTGCAAGAAATTTTGATCACTCCGGCAAATCAATTTTTGCCTGTTTCTCATCTCAATAGTGCCTACGTACAACCGGGAATCGGTCGCTACAATTCGGATTGGGGAACAACTTATACTCCGTTGTCTGGCAATGAAATAGTTGTGACTGTTGCGGGCGATAGAGTTGTCAGCCAATCCCCCGGAGGTGCGGCCGGAACAACAACTTTTCCCATTCCAGCTAACGGTTATATTTTGGTTTTGCGTGCCGATTCGTTCCCGGCATCTGAACTCTCTATCGGCACTTTATTGCGTTTAGAAACTAACACTTTTCCTGCTGATTTCAACCGTTTTCCTTACATTCTTGGCGGCGGGCCGGTGTTGGTAAAAAACAGTCAAGTTGTGCTGGATGCTAGGGCGGAAGGGTTTAGCGATGCCTATGTTAGACAGACAGCAATTAGAAGTGCGATCGGGCGAAATGCTGCGGGGAATTTGCTGATTGTAGCGGTGCACAATCGCGCGGGCGGGGCGGGACCCAACTTCGCAGAACTGGCGCAGATATTGCAGCAAATGGGTGCTGTGGAGGCTTTAAATTTGGATGGGGGAAGTTCGACGAGTTTGTATTTGGGAGGTAGTTTGCTCGATCGACCTCCGTCAACTGCTGCGAGAGTTCATAATGTGATCGGTATTTTCATTCAACCATAAGTAGTTAATTTTCGACATTAATTTTCGGCGGTTAGAAACCGCTACTACACAAACAAAGTCCACCTACGTAAACTGGGAAATGTAAATTTCCCAACCTGCTGAGGCAGGTTTCGTCTGTGTAGCTGCGGTTTCCAACCGCCGGGGCATCTACAAATGTTTTGCAAAAAATAACTTGACATCCCAGTCTCCCTGTGCTAGCTTGTCGAATAGTATGGTGTTTAATCCACAAATCGCAGCACTTTAGCTATGTTCACAGCCAACAGCTATTTTTATTTTTGGTACAGCCAAGTTCGCCCGGAGTGAATTGGTAATTCACTGTGAACATCCGGGCGAACCGCAGATTAACACCTGCGGTTTTGTTTTTTCTAGTTTTTTTCCCAACAACCAATCGAGTACAAGCGAAAACAGCAATGACATTATTCAGTAACTGGTACTACAGCTTTTATTTTTGGCCCAACAAGAGTTCTGGGTAAATTGTCGCGCTGTCTTTTCGCACCAACCCGGAACTCTTAAAAGTTCCGGGTTTTTTGTTGTCAACCACCCACTTAAATTTCCAGGAAAATTCCCTCATGTTAGAAGCCAAACTCGTCACTAAATCTCATCCCGAACACCAAACAATTGTCAAACTCTCAGAAACAGTCTCAGTCGGTGGCACAGAATTACTAATCATCGGTGGCCCCTGTACCGTAGAAAGTTCCGCACAAATGGAAACCGTCGCCCGCCAACTATCCGCCGCATCCGTGCAAGCTTTGCGAGGCGGAGTCTACAAACCCCGCACTTCTCCTTATGCTTTCCAAGGGATGGGAATTGAGGGACTCGAAATTTTAGCCGATGTCAGCCGGCGTTACGGTTTACCCGTCGTTACAGAGGTAATGTCGATCGCCCAAATCGAGCCAGTTGTCACCTATGCTGATATGCTGCAATTAGGCAGCCGCAATATGCAAAACTTCGAGTTACTAAAGGCGATCGGTCAAGCCGGAAAGCCAGTCCTGCTAAAACGCGGCTTATCAGCCACAATCGAAGAATTTGTGATGGCCGCCGAATACATTCTCAGTCACGGAAATCCTCATGTAGTTCTCTGCGAAAGAGGCATCCGCAGCTTCGACAATTACACCCGAAACGTATTAGATTTAGGTGCAGTCGTAGCGTTGAAACAGTTAACTCATTTGCCAGTAATAGTAGACCCTTCTCACGCTGTCGGCAAGCGAGAATTAGTCACACCACTAGCCAAAGCAGCGGTTGCTTGCGGTGCAGACGGATTGATTATTGAGTGTCACCCGCAACCGGAAAAATCGGTTTCTGACGCGCGGCAAGCTCTTTCTTTACCAGATATGGTAGATTTAGTTGCGAGTTTGCGGCCTGTAGCCGCCGCCGTTGGGCGCCGCATACCCGATATTAATGTGCCTTCAGAGGTATTAAGTTTGAAGTGATATTGGTAGGAAATAATCTATAACTTTTAACGTCAAACTCTACAGTCGGTTTTAACCGGCTTGAGCTTTGAGGCAGGGGTTTAAACCCCTGCCAGAATCGGCGAAAGCGCGTGTTTCACGAATTTAGATTAAAATAAAAAATAATACTGTCATCTACGAAATTTTGCTTAATTATGGCAATACTACTTAACGTTCCCTCGATCGTCTGTTCCGGCTGCGGTGATACAATTACCAAAGCCATCAAAACTGTTGAATCCGATGCTACTGTGAATGTGGATGTCGCAGCTAAGACTGTTACAGTAGAAGCTCAAGCTTCGGAAGAGTCAATTAAACAGGCGGTTGTTGCTACAGGCCACACCGTCCAAGATTAATATCTAGTTGGGTGGGGGCGGATTTACGAGATTAGTGGTCTTAAACCAAAATAATTGGTAAAAGCCGCCCCTAGAGAATTTTAAATCCATTACCAATGCCCAATCCCCAAAAGCTTAATCTGCTTCGTCTAAGTGTTCGGCGACTGCTTGGTAAAGTTCCAAAACGTGGCGATCGAGTAAACTATAAAAAACTTGTCTCCCAACCTTGCGGTAACTTACCAACCGCATCGCCCGCAATGCCCGCAACTGATGCGATACTGCTGACTCACTCATACTCAACGCTGCAGCTAAGTCACACACGCACAGTTCTTGTTTTGCCAAAACCGACAGCAGCCGCAGGCGATTCGCATCTCCCAAAAGACTGAAAAACTCAGCCATCCGCTGCGCTTTTGCGGTGTTGAGAACTTGTGTTTGGATGTCCCCAGCCCGCAAACAGTCAACTAGGTGCGATGGATCGCACATTGGTGTATCGTTTTCTTGGTGAGGCTGACTTATCGCTCCATTAACAGCAGAGTTGGGTGACATCTTTTCCCGGCTAATTTTAATTCTCATTTTCATTTTAGTGCGATCGGCAAAGCTTTTGTAACAAAACTTTTACACTCCCTTGACTTATATCTGAATATGTGTTCATATATTAGTATAGACAAACAACCCCACCAGGAGAATGTAAAATGACTACTGCCACCCAAACAAAATGTGCCTGTCCTTCATGCTCGTGCGTTGTCAGCCCCAGCGAAGCCATTGAAAAAGACGGCAAAACATACTGTTCCAGTGCTTGCGCTGACGGACACCCCAACGGCCAAGGCTGCGGCCACACCGGCTGCGAGTGCCACAAATAAATATTCGGCTTCACAAAAGGTTAATCACCAACTGCCAAATCTATCTTTAGGGAGATGCGAACCGCGCATTTCCCATTTTTTTTGCTTTTAGGTTAAAGAAAAGTTAAAATAAAGCTAACTTAAGGTTAAGACTGTATTAATAGACTAAATACAGAGCGAAAAAGCACAATTGCTACTTACGCAATACAATAGAAGCAAGTTAGCGCCGCGATACTGAGTACAAATAGTGCTATTAACAGCAGAGACCGAACCACAAGTTGAATACCAAAAGTTTAATTAGGAGGGGGCAATGAAAGAGCGGGAAGATTTTTTACATCCTCGCAATCGCTACTACGGTGATTTCACGCCAGAAAACTTGGCGTTTAATGCCAACTTGCAGGAGTTTGCTCAAAAAATAACTTATATTTGCTCGCTGGAAACAGGGGGGAAAATTAGTGCTGAGAAAGCCTATAAAGATATTAAGATGCTTTGGAAAGACTTAAAATCCTCTAAGAAGCAATTGGGAATTGGCCAAAAACCCCCCAGTACCGAGGAGCCAAATTCACCTTAAAGTCATCGCTGCAAAACGCAGCGTTTGCAATCGAAAACCCCTGCGATTGCGAGCGCTGCGTTTTGCATCGTACCCAGCAAATGTAAGGTGCTTGCTAGTAGGCAAACTTTAGACACTCTATGGTTTGGGATTTGGTGCAGTTGCTCCGGCAAAGGAAGTACAATTCCCACCGAGGCCAGAAATAATCGCGCAAGTATTAGTTTTCAGCATTCCCTGATATGTATCAGCACCGGTGCCGGGGCCACCCAACTCGTCGCTGTAAAGTTCTTTGTTGGAAATTTCGACATTTGCCTCCCTCGCCACAGTCTCCATCAACTTCGGATTAGTTGTAGTTTCCGCAAAAATTGTCGGCACTCCTGCGGTCTTAATTTCTGAGGACAATTTGGCAATTCTTGCTGCGGTGGGCTGTTCCTCTGTCGTCACACCCTGCAAAGCTCCAGCCATCTCCAAACCGTAAGCATCGGCATAGTAACTCAGAGCATCGTGAGTTGTTACTAACTTCCGTTTTTGGGCTGGAATAGTCGCAATTTGAGCTTTGATCCAAGTATCTATTTTTTGCAGCTCATCTGTTAAGCTTATTGCATTTTTTGTATAAAGTTGAGCATTGTTGGGGGAAACTTCGATCAATTGATCGCGAATTATTTCTACCATGCGGCGGCCATTTTGAGGATTATGCCAAACGTGAGGGTCAGGGACTTTTTCACCTTCTGCATGGGGTTTGTTTTCCCCTTTCTCTTCGCCGTGTTCGTGCTCGTGTTCGCCCATCAGCGGTTTGGGAACGGCGAGTTCGTGGACGGCGATTTTGGGCGCGGAATTACTGCTAGATTCAATTAACTTAATGATGCTGGGTTCGTGGTTGTAGCCGCCGTATAAAATCAGATTTGCTGTTTCAATAGCTTTGCGGTTTTCCGGCTTGGTTTGGTAGGCGTGGGGGTCGTCTCCCGGCTTGATCAGACAGGTGGTGTCGATCGAACTTTGAGCGATTTCTTTAGTTAGGTTGCAGATAACGCCAGTCGTGGCCACGACTTTTGGCAAATTGGCGGCGGGACTGGCTTGAGTTTGACTTGTGGCGGGACTGTCTGACACCGGATTGCTTGCGTTCTGCCCTCCACTGCACCCAACCACTCCGCAGCCAATCGCCAAAACAGCCACCCCCGACAATCTGCGGGTTTTTCCAACCAACTTCTTTAACATTTTCACCTTTGGAACGATAATCGTTATTGCTTTTTCGAGTTATCCTATTCTAGTAGCTACGAACAAGAATCGTTCTCAAAATCTCGAATTATGCTAGAAGTACAAGACTTGGCTGTCAATTATCGCGGAATTTCGGCGCTCAACAGCGTGAATTTCCATTTACAATCGGGACAATTAACCGGTGTATTCGGCCCCAACGGTGCGGGAAAAAGCACGATGGTGAAAGCGATGCTGGGATTGATCCCGGCCTGTCGGGGTTTGGTCAAATATCAGGGACGGCTGCTGAAGGAACAGTTGTCGCGGGTGGCTTATGTGCCGCAGCGATCGCAAATTGACTGGGATTATCCGATTACGGTGTGGAATGCGGTAATGATGGCGCGAACTGTCCAGACTGGTTGGTTTCGCAGCCCCTCGAAGCAGTCGCAAGAATTGGTGAAAGCTGCTTTGCTGCGGGTAGGAATGTGGGATTTGCGCGATCGGCAAATTGGCGAACTGTCTGGCGGACAGCAACAGCGGATTTTCTTAGCAAGGTCGATCGCCCAACAAGCCGATTTATTCTTCTTCGACGAACCTTTTAACGCGATCGACAAAGCAACCGAAGAAATTATTTTCGATATTTTTGCCGAACTAAAAGCCCAAAATAAAACATTGCTAGTAATCAGCCACGATTTAGGCGAAACTTTAAAACAGTACGACAATTTATTATTGCTAAATAAGCAGTTAATTGCAACGGGTTCCTGCCGGGAAGTTCTCACCGCCGCGAATATTCAAAAAGCCTATGGATACGATTTAAGTTTAGTTTCAGCGTAAGTAAAAAAAAGATTTATTTTTAAAGTTAATTGTAGCACGGGCGTCCCGCCTGTGCAGTTGACTGTGCTTTAAAAAATCCTATTATTGATGTAATTCAATGTTAAACCTACTAATTGAGCCACTACAATTCGAGTTCATGCGAAACGCAATCGCCGTCGGAATTTTGCTAGGAATTCTCTGCGCCGTCGTCGGCTCCTACTTAATTGTACAGCAAATGGGAATGATGGTTGACATGATTGCCCATTCAGTATTAGCAGGATTGCCTGTGGCTTTTTCTTTAGGCTTCAATATTTCGATCGGCGCGTTTATCTCTGGAATTGTCAGCGCCGTAATTATGGCGTGGATTCAATCACAATCTCGTCTAAAAATTGATGTTGTAATGGCATTAATTTTATCTACATTTTTAGCAATTAGCATCACCTTAATTAGCGTTTTGCGTACAACAAAATTAGACTTAGACGGTTTTTTGTTCGGGAATATCTTGTCAGTTGCACCTGCTGACGTGCAGCAGACTTTTGTCATAACTTTGATAATTTTGGTGGCGGTTAAACTCCTTTACAAAGAACTGCTATTCTATACTTTTGACCCGTTGGGGGCGCAAGCGTCAGGTTTGCCTGTAAACTGGATTTATTTCGGGATGATTTCGGCGATTACGCTGACGATTGTTGCGAGTTTGCAAACTGTGGGCGCGCTGTTAGTAATTTCGCTGTTAATCGGGCCGGGAATTACGGCGTACTTATTGGTAAAAGAGCTACATTTAATGATGGGATTAGCAGCAATTATTGGGATTACAGCTAGCGTGAGCGGTATGTATCTCAGCTATTATTTGAATATGCCGTCGGGTGCGGCAATTGTATTAGTTGTTTTTGGGTTATTTTTAGTAGCTTTGCTGTTCAGTCCCAGTCAAGGGGTTTTGACACGAAAGAGAGGATAACACTATTGGATGCACACACTCTATTTGTTGTGGGTTTTTTACGCTTGCTTAGGCAAAAAGTTCCCCGTAGGGACAGAGAATTGCCCAAGCAGTGTCAACTTAAGGTACAACCCATAGTCCTGCAGTGGTTGAAACCCCTGGCGGGATTTCGGATTAAGCTGACACTCCTTGGGCGTCCCGCCCGCCCTACAAATTATGCGTTTTTTACGCTTACTTAGCTTGACAATAAGCTTCGTAAACGCCGTCAAGCAGTAAGTTGATAGCAAAAGTTGCTTTCTCAGTGGCTAACAGCGCTTCCTGTTTGGCTTCTTCAGTTTGGCAAAGTTCTAACAGCGCTTCGCGGGTAGCTTCCGAGTGGAACTCGTCGGCTTTTTCGTGGACTTTAAAGAAAGACAAAGCCGCTTCGGAATCGATGCCGTAAAATTCCTTCAAACCAGCGATTTTGGTGGTAGAAACTTCGGGGATTTGCGCTTCGTAAGCGTAAAGGGCTGCTAAACCTGTGACAGGCGATTCGCTGCGCGCTAAGTCTTTGAGAATGCGAACGGATTCGCTGGTTTTTTCTAAGTGTTCGTGATCGATAACAGCATTTCTGTCTAAACCCAAACCTTCGGCAAAGCGCAGCCACAGTTCAGGGTGATTAGCAGCGCCTCTCTCTTCTTCTATCAGGTTTTCGAGGAGCATTTGACGAATTTTGATGTCGTCACAGGCGGCGTGCGTAGCGCTGACGTAGGTGGGGAAGTTGTGGACTTGCAGATAATATTCTTTGGCGTACTCTTGCAGCATTGCGAGGTCGAGTTTACCTTCGTTCCACATTTGGTAGAACGGGTGTTTCAGCAAGTGGTTTTGGTCGAGAATAGTGTTGAGTTGTTCGAGAAATTGCTGTTGGGTCATAATTGTCGATCGCCTTGGAGGATAGTTCAGCCACTAAAATGGTATTGTAATCTAGCATTTTGTCAAGACCAAGTTTTCAATTTTTATGTTTTGGTCAAACTGGTGCGCCCGTTATGCTAACTTAGCGCCGCCCGAAGCCTTGGCCGCGCATAGACTTTGACCAAACCAGCAATTCGCCACCGCATCCGCCAGCGGCGAGAAACTGACCTTCGGGATGCCATGCGAGACAGGAAAAACCGCCCTCTGCACCTTCTAGAATTTGCAGCAATTGTTCTGCTTCCCCCCACAAACAAACTTGACCATCTGCGGCGGCGGAAGCTAATAAAAATGTGCTAGGTTGAAAGGCGATCGCATTTACCACATTTTCATGCACCTCTAACGCCCAAGAATCCCAACCAACACTTTCATCAGCGTCTCTTTCCCAGACGGAAATGCCTTGAGAGCTCGAAGCAGCTAACAAAGGTGCACCCAAAGAATTAGTTTTATCCGACCAAGCTAACTCCCGAACTTTCCCCGGAAAACCCTGCATTACCCACGGTTCAAAATTTCCCCATTCATTAACAATGAGAGTATTGTCCATATTGCCACAAGCTAAATATTCTCCTTGTGGCGACCAAGCAATTGCACCGGTTGCAGAGGGTACTGATAAAATTTCCGGGTCTTCGTCCCAGTCTTCGCCATGCCAAACTTTGACGCCTTGATAGCCGCTAACTGCCAGATATTGAACCATCGGATGCCATGCTAAATCGAGGATAGATGATGACTCGAAATTCAGCGTTACTTCAACAACATTATCCTCAGCATTCCAGACTTGAACGTAGCGGCCCATACTGAAAGCTAACTGGTTGCAGTTGGGACTCCAAGCTAACTTATCAACCCAGACACGCTGGTTATCCAAATCAGCAATTAATTCCCCAGAATTAACGCGCCAAATTCGCACTTTTCCATCTTGTCCGCCAGCCGCTAGGAACTGACTGTCGCGGGAAAAAGACAAACAATCGGCTGACTTACCCGTGGCACTTTGTAGTGTTTGCAAGGACAATTCATTAACTTCCCCTACTTCCGCCAGCATCACTTCCCCCGCAGCAGAACAGACTGCTAAACTTGTACCACCCGGCGACCAAGTAACAGCAGTTACGTAGTCAGACAGCATTGCTTTGGCGTGAAATTCCAGGGTTTGTTCGCTACTTTTTAAACTAGACACCGACGGAAATCCTCTCGCAATTGATTTTCGTTTAAGTTACGGCCGATGAATACGAGTTCATTTTTCGGAGTTTCGGTGGCTTTCCAAGGCCTATCCGGCCGGCCATCGAACACCATGTGTACTCCTTGGAAAACAAATCGCTGGTTGTCTCCGGCGACATTCAAAATTCCTTTTGTCCGAAAGATATTTGGCCCTTGAGTCCGCAACAATTCCTCCATCCAATCGCTGAATTTGTTGCGGTCAATAGCGCCGGATTCTACTATTGCTACGGAAGTAACTGTTTCGTCGTGTTCGTGAGTGTGCTCGCCCAAAAAGTCGGGTTCGATTTCTAATGCCCGGTTCAAATCAAATGCTTTAACGCCCAACAAAGCATCCATTTGTAATTCAGCATTGCGGGTTAGGTGAATTTTTGCCATTGCATTCATGGCGCGAATTCGCTTTTCTAATTTAACCACTTCTTCGTCAGTCACTAAATCTGTTTTGTTGAGTAAAACTACATCAGCGAAGGCAATTTGTTCTTGAGCTTCGTCTGCATCCCAGTGCTGCCAGATGTGCTTGGCATCCACTACGGTGACAACTGCGTCTAGCAGCAATTTGTCCCGCATATCTTCGTCTACAAAAAATGTTTGAATTACGGGTGCGGGGTCGGCTAAACCTGTGGTTTCGATGACTATGTGATCGAATTTGTCTCGCCGCTTCATTAAGTTACCGATAATCCGAATTAAGTCGCCTCGGACTGTACAGCAAATGCAGCCGTTGTTCATCTCGAAAATTTCTTCATCGGCATCAATTATCAGTTGGTTGTCGATGCCTACTTCGCCGAATTCGTTGACGATGACTGCAACTTTTTTGCCGTGTTCCTGTGTTAAAATGCGGTTCAGTAGCGTAGTTTTGCCTGCGCCGAGATAACCCGTGAGAACGGTAACAGGAACTGATTCGATCGCCCTAGCAGTCACCATACTTGACCTCGATTATTGTACAATGATAACCATTATCGCTATTGTACACCAGACCTGCTGGTAGCGCCCACAATATCAAATAATGTTAATAAATGGTTTGTCAGAGCTTGTTGGGGCGAGTTTTACCAATAATATTTGCTGCAATTCAAAATATCGATAAACCCGCCCCTCTCAGAGGACAATTAGTTGTTAATCATAGCTGCAATTCGATCGCGATCTAACTCTCGACCGATCAGCACTAATTTGGTTTGGCGGAGTTCGGAAGGTTGCCAAGGGCGATCGTAAAAATATTCTATCCGCGAGCCCACACCTTGCAACACCATCCTCATCGGTTTCTTGGGAACCGCCACAAATCCTTTAATCCGATAGATTTCCTCCTGCTGCATCAAGGATTGCAGTTTTTTCACCAAAGCTTCAGGTTCAAATTCGCGATCGGCAATAAAGTAAGTCGAGTTAATATCATCATCGTGCTCATGTTCCTCCTCAGTGTCGTGGTGACTCGGACGAGACTCCAAATCATCCTCAACCGCCGCATTAAATCCTATTAACACATCCGGGTTAATTTCGCCACCTTTGCAGGGCACAATTTTCACACTCGGACGTAACTCTTGCTGCAACCAGCTTTGGACTTTCTGGTGAGTTTCCGCATCTACGCGATCGACCTTCGTTAAAAGTACCATATCGGCACAGGCTAACTGGTCTTCAAACAATTCCTCGATCGGAGTTTCGTGATCTAAACTATCATCAGCTTGTCGCTGTGCCATCAAAGCATCGATATCACCGACAAAAGAACCGCTAGCAATAGCTTCGCAATCGACAACAGCAACAACACCATCCACTGTAGCACCCGTGCGAATTTCCGGCCAGCGAAAAGCTTGAATCAAAGGTTTAGGAAGTGCGAGGCCTGAAGTCTCAATTAAGATACAATCAATCTGTTCTCGGCGCTTCAACAATTCCTGCATAGTCGGCAAGAATTCCTCTTGAACAGTGCAGCAAAGACAACCATTTGTTAGTTCAACAATATTGCTGCTGACATTTTCTTCTTCTTCGTCGCAAATTTGACAATCGCGCAGCAATTCTCCATCAATACCGATTTCGCCAAATTCGTTAACCAGAACAGCAATGCGACGACCTTGATTATTTTGCAATAAGTGGCGAATTAGGGTAGTTTTGCCGCTACCAAGAAAACCAGTGATGACAGTAACAGGAATTTTGTGCATTGATAATTTTGTGCTTATTTGGTGATATCTCGTTCCCAGGCTCTGCCTAGGAATGCTAATCTAGAGGCTCTGCCTCGCTGGAATAAAGGAGCGCTTTTAATACGAAGCAGATCCTCTCAGTATGCGTTACCAGGCAAAGCCTAGGAACGAGAAGGAAAAAACTAAAGTCCTTACGACAAACCTATCTAATGTGGGAGTGGTGGAATCTTTGCTAAAACACCTTTTTTCAGAGCTTGAGGACGCTCCGACCAAGGCAACAAACCGTCCGGTTTAGCATAGTATTGACCCGCGCATTCGAGTACAGCCTCGACGCTTTCCGACTCATTTGCTGGTAAATCGCCAAACAGATAAGTGTACTTTCCAACAGCAGCAAAAGACACAGCACAAGAGTGACTACAAGCACTCATGCACTCAACCTCTTGAATCTCAAACTTATCAGAAAACTCCCAATCTTTAGCGAGTTGCGACAAATTTTCCATAAATTGTTGGCCGCCGCTTTTACCTTCGCGCTTGCCGTTGTTCCAAACACTAGCGCAAGCAGTGCAAACAAATAGACTGTGCTTTGTGCGTACAGCCGTGTTAATTCCATCCATCATCCGTACCTCGCAGATGCGTTCAAAAGTGAGTTAGATATCGGCGGGCATTCTGACTTGAGAAACCACAACGGTTTCATTACAGTTGCGGGACAGCGCCGGACTTGCACCGAACTTTCCCCGTTTCCTCTAACGGCTGCTCCCCGCTAGAACCGATCGCGAAATCACATCATACCGCACTTGCCGCCTTTTTGGAAAAAAGTTATTTTGGTAATGTCGATCCATCCAAAAAAAAATAAGTCTTTGTGGAACAGGCATCTTGCCTGTTACTGACAGGATATAACCCCACAAAAAAAATAAGTCTTTGTGGAACAGGCATCTTGGCTGTTGCTGACAAGATAGAAACCCATCCCAAAAAAAATCACTGTTTGTGGAACAGGCATCTTGCCTGTTAATGACGGGCTAGAAGCCCATCCCACAAGAACATTACTACAAACTATATGAACGCCTTCCCCGATTTTTCCACTCACGGCTATCAGATTGAAAAAGAACTCGGACACAACAGTCTCGGCGGCCGAGTTACATACTTAGCGAAAAATACGAATACTCAAAAATTAGTTGTAATTAAGCAATTTCAATTCGCTCAACTAGGTGCTACCTGGACAGAATACGAAGCTTACGAACAAGAAATTCAAGTTTTGCAAAATCTGGATTTTCCGGGCATTCCCCGCTATTTGGATTCTTTTCAAACTGACAGCGGTTTCTGCATGGTGCAGGAATACAAAAATGCCGAATCTGCTGTAGCGCGGAGTTTTTCGCCGCCGGATATAAAAGAATTTGCGATCGAAACTTTAGAGATTTTAGTTGACCTGCAAGCTCAGAACCCGCCGATAATTCACCGCGACATTAAACCAGAAAACTTGTTAATAGATGACGAACTCAATGTTTATTTAGTAGACTTCGGTTTTGCTCGGCTAGGAGGTGGAAATATCGCGGCTAGCAGCGTTGTCAAAGGTACGATGGGATTCATGCCGCCGGAGCAAATGTTTAACAGGAAATTAACAAAAGCCTCCGATCTTTACGGCTTGGGGATAACGCTAATTTGCTTGTTAAGTGGTACGAAATCTGCGGATGTCGGTAATTTAGTTGATGCCAATTATGGCATTCATTTCCGGCATTTAGTGCCACCATTGCAGCAGGGTTGGATGAATTGGCTGGAGAGGATGGTAGCGCCGAGATTGCAAGACAGATATCCATCGGCGGCAGATGCTTTAACTGCGCTAGAATCTTTGGATGTCAGCAGCTTGCCGAAAGTGAGAATTGAGCGCGATCGCATTCAATTCATAGCCACAGAATATGGAGAGAAAGTAACACAAATCGTTACCGTTAGCAACCCTATTCCGGATACAATTTTAGCCGGTCGATGGGAAGTTGCACCGCACCCGAACGATCCGCCACATACTCCTTACGACCACCCTTACATCTCCTTTGAACCGCAGAAATTTGAGGGCAATGAGGTTAGGTGCAAAATAACGGTAGATACGAGCAAATTGCTAGCAAGTAAAACTTATCATCGCCAGATGATACTCCACGTTAATTCCGATCCAAATACCCATGAAATTGAGATTCAAGTTAAAACTGCTCCTCTTCCCGAACCAAAGCAAATGCCATATTTGTTTAAAGATAGAGGGAGTTTTATGTTTGTGTTTATCTGCCTCGGTTGGCTGCTAAGCAACCCGATGGATCGAGGGATGTTTTTCACGTTAATAGCTGTGCTACTTTCGGGTTTTGCAGCAGCAGAAAAGATGCTCTATACAGAAAAAGAAAAGACGCTCTATACAAAAGTAAATAAAACTGCAAATGGGTTTCAATCTGTCTTAGGAGCCACTTTAGGGATTACAACAATATTTCTGGCATCGACTACTTTTTTATCAGTTATTGGTAGTAGTTTTGGTAATAGTACGGGTCAAGAAATCGCTTTACTTTTTTGTTTGGTGATTGCAGCTATAGTTGGTGCTTCAGGTTGTGTTGAGAAGAGTAGGAGTTTGACAATCCTGGCATTTCTAGCTTGTGGACTTTTGAGTGTCTTTTATTTACCGACGAGTATAGTAGTGACATTTGTGCTCTTTGTTACTAATTTGTGTTGTTTTAAGGTAGTTTATACCTTAGCTAAAGCCAGGAGTTACGAACAGATAAAAAGAGGCTTTTTTAAGAAAGATACTGTAGCAATCGCATTTCTCACCGCTGGATTTTACATCAGTTTAGGAGCCGTATTTCAACGCTACTTAAGCGTGGCAAATGAGATGGGATCGATCGAACCCTTAAAAGTTTTAGTTTTAGCAGCAAGTGCGACTGCCCCTCTCCTCGTCACCGCTATTCCATTACTTTACTTGATTGTTCTTAAAAGAAACAGAATGATTGCTGCCTACCGCAAATCCAAGCCATATTTGATTAAACCATAATCAACCGTTCCTACTAATAACTTTTGTTTGGATTTTTCAAAAATTTTAAATACTGAAGTCATTACTACAAACCTGACAAATTTATGGACGCTTTTCCTGACTTTTCTAACTACGGTTATCAAGTAACTCGCCAACTCGGACACAATCGCGCCGGCGGGAGAGTTACCTATCTCGCTACCGAAATTAATACCCAACGTTCCGTCGCTGTTAAACAATTTCAATTTGCCCAAACAGGCGCTAATTGGGCTCAATATCAAGCGTGCGAACAAGAAATTAAGATTTTGCGAGAACTGGATCATCCCAATATTCCCCGCTATTTAGATTCCTTCCAAACTGCATCGGGTTTCTGCATGGTTCAGGAATACAAAAATTCCGATTCTCTCGCTATTTTGTGCCAGCTAACACCGCAGCGAACCAAGCAAATTGCTATCTCTGTTTTAGAAATACTCAAATACTTGCAAAACCGCGTTCCTCCAGTTATTCACAGAGATTTAAAACCGGAAAATATCTTGGTGGACGATCGCCTGAATGTCAGCCTTGTCGATTTTGGATTTGCTAGAATCGGCGGGGGAGAAGTGGCCGCCAGCAGCGTTGTTAAAGGCACTTTGGGCTTTATGCCACCAGAACAAATGTTCAATCGGCAGCTAACTGTTGCATCGGATTTATATAGTCTCGGCGCAACGCTAATTTGCTTGCTAATCGGCATCCATTCTACTGAAATTGGCAGCTTGATGGACGATACGGGGCGGATTAATTTTAAACCTCGGTTGCCGCAGCTAACTCCAGAATTTCTTGACTGGTTGCAAAAAATGGTGGAACCTAATTTTAAACACCGTTATCCTTCCGCAGATGCGGCCTTAAATGCTTTGATTCCCCTCCAAGTAGTTCAGCAGCGTAACAACTTAAAACCGGTATTGATATCAGTCGGAGTATTAACAGCAATTTCGGCTATTTTTATTCCGCTTTTTAGGAAATCTCCCGAACCTCAAACAGCAGTATATCTCCAACGAGTAATCAACTTAGAAAATTTCAACCCTAAGACTCAAGTAATGTTAACTGACGAATTAGAATCAACGAAACTTAGGAATGTTTGGTCTTTGAAGAAAAACAAAAAAGTCTATTTTGCTGTAAGTGCTGCTAACTTGCCAGAAGGAGAATATAGAAGTTATTGTAAGGTTGTCAACCCTCAAGGACTATTGGCAGCCCAAAGTCAATCTTATTTAAGAACGACGGGGGATGGATTAAATACTTGGTGTTGGTACACTTTTCAAAAGGATGACAAGCCGGGAAATTGGAAGTTTGAATTTTACTTAGAGGGTGAAAGAGTGGCGCAAAATAGTTTCAAGGTCTTACCTTAAGATAGTTGTTCCGGGCTGGCAGTGAATTTCTTTGCCGTCAAAAGTTGGCGGATTCCAAGTTTCTGCATAACTTGCATTAATTCGATCGCTCTCGCAAATTGCAGCAATAGTTGTTATAATATTGCTACCCTTTTCTTTAAAAGCAAATACTGCGCCAGTGTAGGATTTCTCCATGCTCCTCATATCATTAGGTTGGGCAATCGCGATCGCGCTTTCAAATTGTGCTGGTTTGCGGTGATTGTGCCTAGTTTGAACCGGGCCCATTGATGAGACGAGAGTGTAATAATAGTTATTGGTCTGTTCTTTAATTCCAATACTCAATTTTCCAATGGAATCGCTAAATTGACCGTATTCTGCATAGTAAGCTTGCTGCGCTCTATTGATGCTTGAAATATATTGTATGGCTTCAAAAAAATTCTTACCCCTTGACGGGGACGGGGGCGGGACGATCGTATTGAGTGGGAAATTGTACCATGACGCCATGATGCCAGCCACAACCGCGCTGTAAATTGCAATCCTCGGCAGCAAACTGGATACTGGCAATCTCGATTTTTTACTGGCTTTAGCTACATTGACTGACATTTTTTTAACTGTCATAAAGTAAATTTGCCAAGCTTGTAGGGTGCGCCACAAGCACCCTACAGATTATAAATTATGCAGTTTCGTGCTGTTTGTGCCATGCGGGATGCCACAGCAATTCAGCAGTCGATCGCTTCTCGACCATTTCAGGAGTAATCATACAATTAGCCACATCCTTGCGAGAAGGCAACTCGTACATGACATCGAGCATTAACTCTTCTAAAATGCTGCGGAGAGCTCTGGCGCCAGTTTTGCGACGATAGGCCTCCTGGGCGATCGCCCGTAGCGCTTCCGGCTGGAATTCCAATTCCACGCTGTCCATCTTCAACAGCTTTTGATACTGCTTCACCAGCGCATTCCGGGGCTCGGTCAATATCTGCATCAAAGCTGCTTCATCCAGCGGCGAAATCACCGTTACCACCGGAATCCGCCCGACAAACTCAGGAATTAAACCAAACTTGACTAAATCGTCCGGCTGTACCTGCTGCAAAATATCAGCAGCCCGCTTGTCTTTCGCCGGCAAAGTCGAGTTGCTGTCGCTTTCCGTTGGCTGAATAAAGCCCAAGGATTTTTTACCCAAACGTTGTTCAACTATTTTTTCCAAACCGACAAAAGCACCGCCACAAATAAATAGAATTTTGCTAGTGTCAACTTGAATAAAATCTTGGTAAGGATGTTTGCGGCCGCCTTGCGGGGGAACATTAACCACTGTTCCTTCCAACATTTTTAGCAGCGCTTGCTGCACTCCTTCTCCCGATACATCCCTCGTGATCGAAGTGTTTTCGCTTTTGCGAGCAATCTTGTCAATTTCATCAATATAAATAATGCCCCGTTGCGCCGCTTCCACATCAAAATCGGACATTTGCAACAGCCGCAGCAAGATATTTTCTACATCGTCGCCGACATATCCAGCTTCTGTCAGTGTCGTCGCATCCGCTACCGCAAACGGAACTTCGAGCATTTGCGCCAAACTTTGCGCTAACAAAGTTTTGCCACAACCTGTGGGTCCTACTAGCAGGATGTTGGATTTTTGCAGTTCTACATCGCTATCAGGGGAAGACTTCTCGCTATCTTTAGCTTGGTCAACGCTCAAGCGCTTGTAGTGGTTATAAACTGCTACAGAAAGGACTTTTTTTGCTGAATGCTGGCCGATAACGTGGTTGTCTAAATGCTGCTTAATCTCTGTTGGTTTCGGAATTTGAGCTAAAACAATTTTCGATTTATTCGATCGACCCGGACGCCTGGTTCCTTGTCCCTGAGACTCTCGCACCTCTGATTGGGGAATCTGTTGACCAATTGTTTTACTGGAGTCAAAGAACTCCTCCTCTAAAATTTCATTGCACAGTTCCACGCATTCATCGCAAATGTATACGCCGGGCCCAGCTATTAACTTGCGGACGTACTCTTGCGACTTGCCGCAAAAGGAGCATCTGAGATGGGAGTCATATTTTGACATATTTGCCTCTTAATTTACGGTTGCGGTTGCTTGTTTCGACTGGGGAAGTTGCCGCGGGAGCGACCTTAGCTTTGCCCTAGAAGGGTTTCCCGATCGGACACCCAAGCCAGTCAAGCTTCGCGATCTCTATTTCTAAGTTAACACTTTTGAGGCTTTAGTCATTAGTCACAAGTCATTCGAGCAAATTTAAATTTTTCATTTTCACTTGAAAATAAAGCCGCACGGGCTTACCATTTTTTGTATTCCAAAAATTTTCCTGACATAATTATTTTCACTCGATCGCCTTTTGGGTCTGCTTCTTTCTCGACATCCAAAGTAAAGTCGATCGCGCTCATAATCCCGTCACCAAATTTTTCGTGAATCACTGCTTTGAGTGGCATCCCGTAAACCTGGATAATTTCATAAAAACGATAAATCAGGGGGTCAACCGGAACCGAGTTCTCCAAAGAACCTTTTAAGACAGGTTCACAGAGAACCGCAGCGGTCTCGCTATCTAGCCCCAAAGCCGAGATAATTTTCTCGGCTTCATCTGCTGATGCGGTAGCTTGACGATAAAGAACCGCCGCAATCCAAACTTCGTCGCGCCCCAAAACTTTTTCCAAATCTGCAAAACTAATTCCTTGAGCTTTTTTAGCAGCCAAAAGCTTTTCTGTAATTCCTGAAATTGCCATTAAATATTCTCCCCTTCACTCCAGTGTCAGATGTGAAATATCTCTCATGTTTTGGGGATTTTGTCAATACCAAGTTGAGAAAAAAATCCAATTGATAGCTCGGATCATCAGCAAAAGCCGCTCTCGTCAACCCACAACTCATACAATTTGAGATTTGAGATTTGAGATGTTAGGTTGGCAATGACTGATGACTATCAGGGTTTGGAGCCAGTCAACACTTGCATTCTTTTTGCCAACTGGTATCACAACTGACACAACTGATAAATCCTAAAATAACTCATATAGCCTTTCTCAAAAAGGTGAGGTACGAATTTTGACCTGGAAAGCTTGACAATACAGGGTTTCTGTATACCTCATTTATCTGAGAACCGCTATAGCTGCCCTGTGGCAATGGTACAGTTGGCAGTATATGTAATAAAAGTTACACAAACCAAGGCATTCGGCAAACGGCTGAATTTTGCTCGTGCTAGCCTGAAGATCAATCCTCGCTCCCTCCGCCAAAGCCCCTTTACCACTCAAAACCGGCAACTGACAAAAGTATGGAGATTCAGACCAAAGATTACACGATCCAGTACGATCGCGCTACGCAAACAGTCACCTGTAGCGGCTCGTTCCGACTCAGCCAGGCGGAAGAATACGAACCGATCGTCGATCTGCTCAACGAAGTGGCTGACTCCTGCCCAAACACCGTTACTCTAGACTTGCGAAAGCTAGAATTTTTAAATAGTTCTGGAATTAATATTTTCTCAAAATTTGTGATCAAAGTGCGCCAGCAAAAAAATATTCAAATCGCCATCAAAGGTTCTAAACAGATCCCCTGGCAGATAAAATCCCTGAAGAACTTGCAGCGGCTGATGCCTTCCTTGCACTTAGAATTGGAATAATAACGAAAAAGGTAAACATGAATCCCCGGCTAAGTCCGAGAACCAAGATGAGGGTGGCTGAAGTTAATCGCAATAAGTCATAGTTAAACTAGCACAAAACCCTAAAAAACTTCAGAACCGACTAAAAATTACCAATTTTCAATTGCTATGCAGGAAGAACCATCGACAGAACAGCTACTTTTCGACGTTCAGCGGCTGAGTGCGGAACTTGAAAACTTGAAGCGCGAAAAGGTTGACCTAGAAATCTTGCTGGAGACTACCACCGAACATTCAGATACGATGGAAGCTCACTTGCTGAGCAAAGCTCAGTTGGCGCTGCGTTCCAGCGAAGAGCAGTTTCGGGCGATCGCCTCGGCAACTCCCGTGCCGATATTAGTTTCTCGCCTCTGTGACGGCTTAATTATGTATGCGAACGCTCAATTGGCTTCTCTCCTGAACATACCCCTAGAAAAATTGATCGGCTGCTGCACTCCAGACTTTTACTTCAACCCCACAGATCGCCCAAACCTACTTGAGGCACTTGCTAAAGAGGGATACCTGCAAAACTACGAACTCCACTGTAAAAAATCAGACGGCACCGCTTTCTGGGCGATGATCTCGGTTCAGTCGCTGGTGTTTAACGGGCAGCAGACGGCATTGTGCGTCTTGTACGACCTCACCCAGCGCAAGGAAGCAGAACAAACCCTCCAAGAAAGCGAAAAGCGTCTCCGCCGCCAGAGTTTGGCTTTGTTGCAGCTAGGTAGGCAGAGGACTCTCAACAGCGGTGCGCTGAATGTGGGAATTCGCGAAATTACCGAGGCTGCTGCCCGGACTTTGGATGTGGAAAAAGTCAGCGTCTGGCTTTACAACCATGGAAGATTTGGAAATCGCTACCCCAGTGATCAGCAGCTAAATTTTACGGAGAGAGTGCTCGCCCACAACCAAACAGAGCCATTAGATACAGAGACCGCTACCCCTGATCCAAACGAGGGGGTTAATCATTCTAAGTTTAAAATCCCCAACCTCAAATTAGTTTGTCTCGACGTGTACGATCGCACCCAAGAGAATCATTTGAGCCGGGAGTGCATATCGGCAAGCGATTTAAATTTATCAATTTTAGATGTTGAAGGCGACGCACCGGGCGAAAATTTGCGATCGGACAATGGTTTAGAACCTCCGACAAAGACTCAAAACTCTGTACCAACAAATTTGTCCCACTCATCTTCCCTAGCCGAACATTCCGGTGTGCTGCCAAATGCCAGCAAGCCGAATTCATCCATATTAAATGTAGCAATTAGGCTCGGGGGCCAGATCGTGGGCATCCTCTCTCTCGAACATATCGGCGCGCCCCGCCAGTGGGCTTTGGAGGAGCGCACCTTCGCTGATTCTTTGGCAAATTTGGTAGCACTGGCGATCGAAGGATTTGAGCGCCAGCGGGCTCAGGAAGCACTCTCCAAAGCCAAAGCGCAGCTAGAAATGACCGTCGATCAGCGCACCACTCAACTCACCACCGCCAATAAACTGCTCCGCATCGAAATTGCCGAACGCAAAAGAGCCGAAATAGCCTTGCAAGAAGCCTTACACAAAGCTGAAGCAGCTTCGAGAGCTAAAAGCACTTTTTTAGCCAATATGAGCCACGAGCTGCGGACGCCGCTCAACGCGATTATCGGTTACAGCGAAATGCTACAAGAAGAAGCACGGGAATCGGGACTCGAAGAGCTCATTCCCGATACCCAAAAAATTTATAACGCCGGCAAACACTTGCTGACTTTAATTAACGATATTCTAGACCTTTCTAAGATAGAAGCAGGTCGGATGGAGCTTTATTTAGAAAAATTTGACCTCAGTAATTTAATAGAAGAAGTTGTTGCAACTTTGCACCCTTTGGTCGAAAAAAATCACAATCAATTGCAAGTTTCTTGCTCTGAAAATTTGGGAGTGATGTATGCAGATTTGACTAAAGTCCGGCAAATTCTGTTCAATTTGCTCTCCAATGCCCTGAAGTTTACCGAAGGTGGAACGGTGCTGTTGAGTGCGACTCGCGAACCAGCAGGCGATAGCGATTGGGTGTATTTGCAGGTATCTGATACGGGGATTGGAATGTCGGCTGAACAGCAACAGAATTTGTTTCAACCTTTTATTCAAGGGGACGCTTCGACTACTCGCAAGTACGGCGGCACCGGTTTAGGATTGGCCATTAGCCGCTTGTTTTGCCAGATGATGGGCGGCGATATAACTGTTGAGAGTGAGTTGGAGGTTGGCTCTACTTTTACTGTTCATTTAAAGACAAAAGTTGATATTAATTAGAAGCAAGTTGGGTAACTAGCAATGTAGCAGATTTAAGGGATTTAACGGGTGGGGAATTTTCCAGAAATTGTGGATCGGATTTAACGGCTTTAACGGATAGCAAAAGATGGAAGAATTTCCCCTTACTAATTTTCCCATTACCAATTACCAATTACCAATTACCCATTCCCTTTTTAATTGTGACACCGATCGCGATTAACCTCTGTTGTCGATCACACAGTAGCATTTTTTTTCAGCCTAGAATACCTATATTATTCCAAGATTGTCCTGCAGGCACGATCGGGGGCCTCGCTGCATTCACAATTCCCACCTCAACCTAATTAAGGCGGTGGGGGGTTGCTTCCAGAAAGGCAATTTGGTAAAAGTAATGCTATGGTCGCGAAGCAGTAGAAGGCAAAATTTAACAGGAAATCAGGAAGTTTCAAAAGTCTCTGGACGCAGAAACACAATTCTGCTTTTTGCCTTCATACTGCTTCTACGGGCGAGATAGCACTGCTGCTGAAAGCAATGCACAATTTCTCAGAATCAAAGGAGTGCATCTACATGATTAAACCTTGCAGTCAACCGCTAAAAATAAACCCTTTTACCTGTTATCGCGATCCGGCTACAGGCAGGTGGACTACTGTAGTTACAAGTGTTCCAAACACTGGCGAAACAGACTCTAGTTTAAAAGCAGAAGCCGAAGGCGAAAACGAAGGTAAAGCAGAAACGATCCTTTCTGCTTCGCCTGCTGTCTCGGTGTCGAAAAAAGTCCTTTCTTTCTCCCTGCCTCCGTTTAAACACCGTGCCCAAAAATCTGCTGTTAGTGTCAGCAGGTAGCTATAGCAGGGGTCTAATCTAGTTTCCACGGTTAGTCCCCGGCGATCGTCAACCCAAACAAAACAAACTTATCCATAGCCTAAACTGCCAAAAAGCGATATACTGGCAGCAAACTTTTTCATGCAATATCCGTGAAGTATTTGCTCGATCGCTGCCTCCACTTGGTATGGACAGACCGACCAATTCGCCAGCGGGGAACAATCATCGTTGCTATCCCCATTATTTTTCTGTTTGCTTCCCTGCTAGCAATTGCAGCCCTCCGAGAGATTACCATACAGATAAGAGAGCGAGGAGATACTAACAGGGCAATACTTCAGGAAACTAACCGCTTGTTAACCCTTGTGGTGGATGCAGAAACGGGCATTCGAGGTTACGGCTTGACGAAGCGCCCCGCATTTCTCTCACCCTACTTAGAAGCCAAGAAGAGTTTGCCTCCGCTGCTGGCTAAACTCAAGGTTATGGTTCAAGAGAACAAACTGCAAGCTCAGCGATTTGAAGATATAAAAAAAAGTACCGAACAGCATATAAATTTCTTGCAAAACACTTTGAATAAGCTCGACAGTTCGGCAACAAGCCTGCAGTCGCCGGAAATAATTGAGGTGTTCACTCAAGGCAAATTGAGGAGGGATAACCTGCGTGCAAAAATTAATGTGTTTGCTAATGCCGGCGAAGCCTACCAGAAAGCTCTAGATGAGCAAAGACGGGGTTTGATAGATTTCACTAATTTTGTGCAAGTTGCTGGTTTGCTTTTCGGCTGTTTGGGCGCAGGGGCTTCATGGTATTTATTTGATGCTTTAGAGAAGGAGTTGAGGAAGCGGGAAGCAGGATTGGAAGAAAGTACAAGTCGCATTCAAGCTGTGGTAGACAATGCGGCCGACGGGATTATCACTTTGGACGCAGGGGGAAATATTGAGTCTTTTAATAAGGCAGCAGAAAAGATTTTTGGCGCGAAAGCCGATCGAATAATTGGCTCTAACTTGCGGCGACTGATAGCTCAACCGCAGCCTTACAGCACCGCGGGGGATTATTCGATCGAATATTTTGTGTTACATCCAGATACTCCGCTGAAGACTTACCAGCAAGAAACAGTTGGAATTCGCCACGACGGAACTAAGTTTCCGATGGAGTTAGCTATCAGCGAAATGCGTCTGGCAAATCAACACTTGTTTATTGCGATTTGCCGCGATGCCAGAGGACGAAAACAAGCCGAGGAAACTCTGCGAAAGCAAGCGCAAATGCTGGATTTGGCCAACGATACGATCGCGGTACTAGACTTGAATGGGGCAATTTCTTATTGGAATTCCGGGGCAAAGTGGCTCTACGGCTGGCGGAAGTCGCAAGCAATAAGAAAAAATATTCACAAGCTTTTAAAAACAGAATGGACTCAACCTTTTGAGGCTATTCAAAAAGTGTTTTTGGATCGGGGTTCTTGGCAAGGAGAACTGGTGCGAACTAAGAAAGACGGGACAAAAATAACGGTGGCGAGCCGATGGACTTTGCAGTACGACGATCAAGATCAACCGGTTGCTATTTTGGAAATCAGCAACGATATTAGCGATCGCAAACGCTCAGAAATTGCTTTAGCCCAAAGCGCGCAGCGGTTTCGTGCTACTTTTGAGCAGGCGGCAGTCGGCATGGTTCAAGCGAGTGTAGAAGGTAAATTTCTGTTAGTCAATCAAAAACTTTGCGAAATTTTGGGCTACAGCCGCCCAGAATTGGTGGAGAAAAAATTTCAGGATATTACTTGGCATGGAGATTTGGCAAGTGAACTGGAACTTGTGCGCCAATTGTTAGCAGGAGAAATTGAAAATTTCTCTCTGGAAAAGCGCTACATCCGCAAAGACGGAGAGTTGGTGTGGGCAAACTTGACGGTTTCGCTGCTGCGAGAACAAAATGGCACTCAATTTCTGATGAGTGTGGTTGAAGATATTAGGGATCGCAAACAAGCGCAGGAATCGCTGCGGTTGCGCGCTCAAGAATTGAGGTTAACAGCTCAAAATCTGGCTCAAACGACGAATGTTTTAAGAAAGCGGAATCAAGAATTAGACCAGTTTGCTTATGTAGTTTCTCACGATTTGAAAGCGCCACTCAGGGCGATCGCAAATCTCAGCAGTTGGATAGAAGAAGACCTCAGCGAATCGATGACAGAGGATACTCTCCACCAAATGAACCTGCTGCGTGGCAGAGTTCACAGGATGGAAGGTTTGATTGAGGGACTGTTGCAATATTCCCGCGTCGGACGAATTCAAGTGCCTTCAGAAATGGTAAAAGTTGATAATTTATTAGCCGAAATAATTGATTCGTTGGCGCCACCCTCTGGATTTGAGGTTAAAGTTGAACCGGGAATGCCAACTTTTGTGACAGAAATATTGCTGTTGCAACAGGTTTTTTCAAATTTAATTACCAACGCAATTAAGCACAACCGAGCTGAATCGGGTCACGTAAAAATCTCGGTTAAAGAGTTAGATGATTTTTACGAATTTTCTGTAGAGGACGACGGGCCGGGAATTGATCCTCAATATCACGATAAAGTTTTTGTGATTTTTCAGACCTTGGAAGCTCGCGATAAAGTAGAAAATACTGGGATTGGTTTGTCGCTGGTGAAAAAAATTGTCGAAGGTCAAGGGGGCAGTATTTCCATAGAATCTGCCGAAGGTGAGGGAGCAACTTTTCGGTTTACTTGGCCGAAGCAACCTATTAGCCAAGACGGAACATAAAACAACTTTAAAGGTAGGATGTTTAAGAATTACCGCACTCCAAAGAGTAAATGTAGGGTGCAGACGGACTACAGAGAAACCGATAGCGAGTTTTTAAGCTGGATCACAACGAATTTCGATGATAAATCCATCAGGATCGTAAAAGTAAATGCCGCGTCCTGTAGCGCGAGTGACGGGGCCGCTGTCGATCGCAATTTGATTAGACTTTAGCACTTCCAGAGCGCGATCGAACAAAGCCGGCTCGATGTCGAAGGCTAAGTGGTTGGCGCGGGTAAAAGCTTTCTCCGGGTCTGGGTTTGGCGGTTCCAAGTCTGGCTGCCAAAATAAGTCGATAACAGTACCGTCTGGGGTAACGAAATTAGCGACTTTACCAGCGGCTACCATTTCTGTTAAAGTTGCGGGAATTTCTGCGCCTGTTAGTTCGTGCAGGCCGAGAATTGTACCGTAGAAGTGGCGGGAAGCTTTCATGTCGCGCACGTTTAAAGCGATATGGTGAACGCGGCGCAAATTCCCCGACGCGAGGACAATTTTGACGTTGTTTTCGGTAGTTTGCATGATTGTCATCAATTGCGAATGTTCAAATTGAAAGCAGTTTTATTTATTCAGATAGTCTGCTGTAAAATAAGCATTTTCAGTGGGTAGTCAGGAGTGGAACCCTGCGATTTCTAGGAGGACTGAAGTCCTCACTACCAACACTTTTATTCGGGTCGTGCGATCGCACATCATATCCATTAGTATTATTTTTCTTTGGGAAACGATGCCATGCCTACAAATAGCATGGTCAGACCACCTGCCAGAATGGCGAAGGCAAGTACACCTACAACTAAATCTAATCCCGATGTATTTTCCATTAAGTTAAACTGTTCTCCAATTAAATACAATCATCGGTATTTGTTCATGGTTGAGTGCTTGCACACAAGGGGGAAAAGAAGAAGAAAAAAAATAGCTTTCAACTTATGAGAAAAAAAGCCTATTAATTTCTTCCCTCTTCCCTAAACATCCATCCGTTAAATCAGTTAAATCCTGTACACTGCTTAGTTGCCGAACTTCTTATTTCGCCAATTCTCGATCGATAGCAGCGATTAGTTCTGGCGAATCGGGGCCAACACTGCTGCGAAATCTGGCAACCACTTCACCCTGTTTGCTAACTAAGAATTTCTCAAAATTCCAGGAAACCTCACCCTTGGGATCGACTGCACTCGTAAGCTTAGCGTACAGCGGGTGTTGCTGAGTGCCTTTAGCGCGTACTTTGTCAAATAATTCAAAGGTTACGCCGTACTTGGTAGTACAGAAATTGACGATTTCTGGATTACTTCCGGGTTCTTGACCTCCGAAGTCGTTGCAGGGAAATCCTAAAACACGGAGTCCAGCCGCGCTGTACTTCTTGCTCAATTCTTCGAGCCCTTTGTATTGAGGTGTATAGCCACATTTGGAAGCTACATTAACTATCAAGAGTACCTGGCCAGCGTACTCTCCTAGCTGCTTGTCTTCGCCTGCGATCGTTTTTACTTTAATGTCGGAGATTGTGCTGGGCATTTTCAAATACTTTTAAATTTGACCACCACAATTTTACCGCAACTCGGTACAATTTTGTCTAGATGCCCATCGCTAAAAATTTAAATAGCCCGGTCGGGGCGGGTTGACGGATATCAGGCTTATATTATAGATATTGGTGAACCCGCCTCTACCAAAATCACGATTAATTTACCGAACATGATCTTAATAGACGGCGGTGAACTTTCCCACAGCATCTATCGGCAAAGTCAGCCATTAGATTTAAGTTTCTCGCTAATAGCTAAAATCTACACCAAAAAGAACGAATATTTTAACTCTCTGAGTGGTGTTCCGTCATCCATTTTTGGTAAGTATCCTCAAGTTGCTTGTCTTCGAGAACGAGTTCTAGGCGAACTTTGACGCAACCGTGACGAGGTTGAGAGGCGATCGAATTTAAGATTTTGCTAGCTTTCTGCACAGAGGTAAATTCCGCCTTAACTGTCGGTTCATGGCGATCGCTCTTAACCTCCGTCAAATCTATACCGGTGATGTTTCCCTCGCCTAAATCTATTTCGGCCAACACCTTCGGATCGTCGCCGACTTGTTCGACAATCAGCTTTTCCCACTGGATGGGTACTTGTACCATCCGAGTTTCAATTTCTTTACGCACTATGACTTCGCCGACTTTCCGCTTGCTGCGATTGATCACCAATCGTTCTTCTAGCAGGCGAATTACTTCTTGATCAACAATATCGAAGTTTTCCTCATCCTCATCTGTCTCCAAATTTGGATCTGTGAGCTCGGCATCTGTTAGATTTGACATATCTGTTGAGGGATTGGTTAACTCACTGTTGCTAAATTCACTATGCGTTCCAGAGGCATTTTCTAAATACGGATGCTCGCCATTAGCCGACACGAACGGCAGCAAATCGATTTGACCCGAATTAATAGTTACAAACAGCGCTTTTTGATGATAATCTACTTTTTTGAGCAGCTTAATACTTAATAAAAAAGTGCGGGTATTTTCGCTGCCTAGCCCGGCAACCACAAAGTTTAACTGACCGTTAGCATCAAAATAGACATCTTTAACTTTGCCGACCAAGTGACCTTGGTTGTCTTTGACGGTAAAACTTTTTAGCTTCGTTCTGACTTTTTCAGGAACCTGGTTGAGACGGGTTATTGATTTGGCAGTTGCTATCTTTTCTGCTGATGCTTGACCGTTCATTTTTTAAACTTTCCTGCTTAGGGATTTTTATTATCAATTGGTAAGGGGAAATTGGTAAAGGCGGGGAAAGTGGATAAACGTTGCCAAAACTAGACAAGTTTTGTACCCCCCCCCGCCGCTCACATAGGAATTGCGCGATCGCTACCAATCCAATCAAACCTGCGCGGTGACAGAATTATGTCATTAAGGCGCAATTCCTATGCAATAGCTGTTGCGGTTGGTTTAGATCTTTGGATTTTTATTATCTACAACCGCAGTTCCATCAGTTTGAACGTCTAATTCTTCACGACGCAAGGTTTCTTCGCCCTCAACCGTGCTGCGAACAACTTCTTTTCTGACGTTGACTTCTTCCCGGACGAAAGCTTCCTTATGGATGTCGGCCGTTTCTTCGTAGACTTCCATGCGTGCAACTTCCCCTGATTGGAAGTCAGCCTCACCGACTGAAACTACTCGACCTGCTTCTACCGGGGTTACTCGATCAATTACGACTCGTTCTTTTTCAATTGGTACTGAAGCTCGCGCTGTTTCAGTTTCCACGCGCTTGCCAACTGCTACTTCGCCTGTTTTTGCGCGGTGTTTGTTGGCAATCAAGCGTTCTTCATAAAGCTTGAGATTTTGGTGCTGCTGTTCGTTGGTTTCGTAGAGGGGGCGGTCGATATCGTAGTTGTAGCTACTGCGATCGTAGCTAGCAGGAGTTGCAGTGCTTGCAGCAGCGGCAGTTCCTTGATTGCGGTAGACGCCTCTTACCTGTTCTTCGCGATCGTAATCTACTGCTTCTAATTCATTGTAAGCCGGCAATTGTTCTGCTTGAGCTTTGCTGCGAAGGCCTGTTGCGTAGACCCGATGGGAGCCGTAGTCGAAGCGAGCCGAGCCGATTGGCAACAATACTTTTTTGCCAAAAATCCAAATACCGGTGTCAATTACCAGATAGCGGAAACGACCCGTGTCATCAACCAAAGCATCATAAACGGTGCCTACTTTTTCATCCGAGTCGCCAGCATAAACATCAAATCCCTTGATGTCGTCTCCCGCAAAGATCTCTTCCTGATAATTAGGATAAAATTCTGCTAATCTTTGAAGTGCCATGTGTTTTTCCTCTTTGTTCTACTTAAATTAATAGTAGAAATTAATTCGTTCAGTTCCCTCTCCCTAAAGTCAGAAGTGTATCATTTAGGTTGTTTAATCCTATAGGAATACTACGGCATCTTTTTTTCGGTGCTAGCGCGCTCAGCTATTTTAAAGATTGTAAAACTCTACAATCGTCAATCTTATAACAAGTATTAAAACTCAAAACGCACCGTAGGGAAACGGCAAAGGAGTGTCCTACTCCCCCGGCAGGAGACTCCTTTGTGCTGTGCCTACTGTTAATAATTGTTAACTAAGTTGTGAAAAATGAACATTATATAGTAATACATAAAAATCAAAGGCCCTCATCTTGCAGGAGAGGGTAAGGCTGTTTTATTCTCAGGGAAATCATCGTTTTGTAGGGGTAGCACCCCCGTGCCTACCCCCTCCACGGACGTGGGAATGGGTGTTTCAAATATCGGGGCAACCACGGGGGGTTTGCCCCTACGGATAATGAAACAGCCGTTTAGGAGAGGGGCTTCAGGAAAGCTAGAAATTTTAAGTTCAGAGTTGATTGAATTGAGTTCTGATAGCTTCTATCCGACTGCGGTTAACCCCCAAATCGGACTGTCCCAGACGGGAAGCCGATCGCACATGAATGACTTTTGCTCCATCATCTACCAAAAATTCAACGTCATCAACAAACCCCATCAAAGCACTGGTGAACTCCGCATAGAGGTAATTATCAGTTGCCGTGATAATTTTAGTTTTTCCATAGGAGTCGATTACCCCTTTTAGCTTTACCATCGCTTCACTCTGGGACGAAGTGTAAGCCAAAGGCTCAATTTTGTGTTCGGCATCTTGACTGAAGCTGCTGACGCAGTTGGGGGAACTCGGGCACGCTGCGAGTTTTCCTGACTGAATCCCGATATTGGCAGGTCTTGTTCCAGCAAACATTGTTTTTTCTCCGGGTATAGCGATAAAAGTAGCGATCGACAGTACCGCTACTGCTAGCAGTGATATTAAAATAACTAGGACTCTTTTCAACGCTGTCGGCGATTTTGTTTCAACTGTTTGCAAAGGATTAGCCCTCCAGAAAGTGCAAGTTGGATATAATACCAAATCCGGCTTAAATACCCCCTTTATTTCTTAGTCTGCTAAGGCAGACTTCGTTTGTCTAGTAGCGGTTTCAACCGCCGAATCATAAAGGGTATGGCAAACCCAGATTTGGTCTCCTTTTCATATTAATTGAAATTGACCTCTAAAATTTAAAAAGATTTTTTTTGTTCTTCAATTAACCAGTAAGTCAGCATTCTTCCTTTACCTTTAACCGGGATATGACCCCGTTCTTCCAAAACAAACTGCTCTTTCAAACGCTCATAAGTCGCAGCCGTCACTTGAATTTTACCCGGCAATCCGTTCGACTCCATCCGCGAAGCTACATTAACAGTATCCCCCCACAAATCATAGCTAAATTTACTAATCCCAATAATTCCAGCCACCACCGAACCGCTGTGAATTCCGAGCCTCAATTGAAAATTTTCTCCCATTTTGGCATTAAATCTCCTCAAAGCTGCCTGCATCTCCAAAGCTAAAAGTGCGATCGCCTCAGAGTGATCCTCCCGCGGCGTCGGCAAACCCCCAACCACCATGTAAGCATCCCCAATCGTCTTAATCTTTTCCAACCCGTGCAATTCAGACAACCTATCGAACTCCGAGAAAATCCCGTTCAAAATTTCTACCAACTGCGTCGGACTTTTGTGAGCCGAAAACTCTGTAAAACCCACCAAATCAGCAAACAAGACGCTCACATCATCAAAATGATCCGCTATCAACTTTTGCTCTTTTTGTAAGCGCTCCGCAATAGGTTTCGGTAAAATATTCAGCAGCAATTTCTCTGTTTGTCCTTGCTGCACTTTCAGCGCTGCTTCAGCTTGTTTCCGCTGAATCAACGAACCGAGCTGCGTAGCAACGGCACTCACTAATTCCAACAAGCGAGGCTGACATTTCAGAACTTTTTCGCGATAAAAAATCAAAATAGCTAACACTTGATTGTCCGCCACAATTGGCACCCCAAAAGCCGCTTTCAATCCCACACTCACCGCAATTTCCGCTCGTAAAAAAACTTGTTCCGGTGCAGTAGAAACATCATCGATCCATTCAGAGTGCTGCGACTGCCAAATCCTACCTGGGAGTCCCACACCGGGAGCAAAAATCAACTGCCAACTTGTTTGTCGGAATTCGGCAAAACTGGAGTCGCTGACGTACCTGCCTGTCGCGCATTTTAAAAAGCCCTCACTGCAAGGAATCCAAGCTTCGCCCAGATTCCATTCAATAGTTTGGCAAATTAAACCTAAAATCACATCTATAGCCGACTCAAAATCCTCAGATTTGCTAATAGCTTGAGTTGCCTGCAGCAGCAATCTTGTTTCCATTTCCACCTGGTGGCGTTCAGCTATTTCCTGGTGCAACTGGATATTTTGAGCAGTCAATTTTTGATTTTTTTCTTGCAATTGCATTTGCAATGAACGCACAGTAAGTTGATTGCTCACTCGCGCCAAGACTTCTTTCACCTGAAAAGGTTTGGTGATATAATCGGCTCCGCCCACTTCAAAAGCTTGTGCTTTATTTATTCCTTCTTCTAGCGCGCTGAGAAAAATTATGGGAATTTCCCTAAATTGCGATTGTGCTTTTAATTTTTTACATAGTTCGTAGCCGTCAATATCAGGCATCATAATATCGAGCAGAATCAAATCGGGGGGGCTAGATTGAATTGCATCTAACGCCGAAAAACCATTAGTAACGGGTCGAACTTTATAGCCATTTTTTTGCAAAATTCTAATCAACAAACGCAGATTATCTGGCGTATCGTCAACTACTAAAATATCGGCTTGATAGTTTTCAGTTTGTTCCGCCTTGATCTGCATTATCTGATTCCTCCGCCTCGGCAATTAAATTGAGAATTTTCTGGTAATCAAAATTATCGAGATGACCCTGGAGGATTTCCGCTAATTCAGGATGAGGCTCCCTTATTTCGTCGATTGTCCTGACAATTAAGTCAAAATCAGCACTGCGGATTACCTGCTTTATGTTGTCTATCCATTGTGCCGGAAGTGTAGGTAAATAAGCAAGCGCAGCATTAGGGAGGGAGCCAGATAAATTATTTCGATCGCCTATTGAGATAAAGTCCGTTGAGTTAGAGTACAGATACTTAACCCCCAAATGTTTGGTCAGGGTATCAAATATATCTGTTTTGCGGAAAGGTTTGCTAATAAAATCGTCGCAGCCGACCAGTAAAGCGAACGCTTGCCTTCCTTCAATTGTACTAGCTGTCAAAGCAATAATCTTCGGAATCGGGGAGTCGGGATGGGAAATATTCATTTCCCCCTCTTGCTCTCTCTGCTTGATTCTTGCCTTAATTTGTTTAGTAGCTTCGTAGCCGTCCATCACTGGCATTCGCACATCCATCAAAATTAAATGCGGATGCCAATTTTCCCACATTTCTATTGCTTCCTGACCGTTGGTGGCTTGTTCCAGCGCGAAACCCAAAGGAGAAAGCATTTTGACTAAAAGTTGGCGGTTGTCTTCGCGATCGTCCACAATTAAAACCCGGTAGCACGGTTGATTGGGTTCCAACCCACTAACTTCGCGGTTAAGTTCCGGATCGGGAATCTCACCAACATCAACTGCACTGACTGGAATTTCAAATTTAAAAGTGGTGCCAAGTTCCAGTTGACTTTCTACGACAATTTCTCCTCCCATCAGGCGGACAAATTGACGGCTGATTTTCAATCCTAAACCCGTACCTTTCTGAGTTTTTTGACCGGAAGCTGTTTGTACAAAAGCCTTAAAAATATTGCCCAATTCTTCGGGAGCAATGCCAAATCCTGTATCTTCAATTTCAAAGAGAAGGAAAAAACTAGGCACTGTTGAATCCTCAGCATCATCGCTGCATTCAACATTGGCAAAATCACTGCTAGTTCTCGCAAAATCCCGAATGCTTCTTGTAGTATCAAAGCAAGCTGTGGGACTATCCAATAAATCCAGAAATCCAGATTTCTCTAACTTTATAACTCTTAAGATGATTTCGCCTGTTTGGGTAAACTTAATCGCATTACTCAGAAGATTAATCAGCACTTGCCGCAGTTTAATATCATCGGTTCGCACGTACTGAGGAACGTCAGCATCGCGCTGGAAATGCAACTGCAATTCTTCATTATGGACCCGCAGTTGAAACATATCTTGCAAATCGTCAAGCAAGCGGTAGAGGTCGAAGTTTTTCGGGTTGAGTGTCATCCGCCCCGCTTCGATTTTTGACAAGTCTAAGACTTCATTGATCAAGGTAAGCAAGTGTTCGCCACTACGGCGAATAATTCTCATATTTTCTCGGTTTTCTACAGTAAGATCCGGGCTGGGTTCCATGATTTGTGCAAAGCCGAGTATAGAATTGAGAGGGGTGCGTAACTCGTGGCTCATATTGGCAATAAACGTGCTTTTAGCTTTGTTTGCTGCTTCAGCAGCTAATGCGGCTTGTTGCAGTTGTTCTGTGCGTTCGTCAATTTGGGCTTCTAAGGTGTGGTGGTAATCTGCTAGTATTTTTTCGGCTTGTTTGCGATCGCTAATATCTTGAAAAGCTGCGATCGCATAAACAATATTTCCGCTAGCGTCAAAAATCGGCGTGGTATTGATCTCGATCGCAACTCTTTTGCCATCTTGACGGATTTCTACATCGTCAACCTTGACAGATTCTCCTTTCAGTGCGCGCAAAATTGGCAGATTATCCGGCGGGTACAGATCATCAGTATTGGCAACATAAAGTTGATAAGTGGCAGCTAATTGTTCCGCAGTGCTTTCCGGGATCGTGTCTTCACCCAGCAAATCCCGCGCTGCCTGGTTGAAATAGGCGATCGAGCCATCGGGATGATAAACAGATACCCCCACTGGTAAAGCTTCTAAAAATTGACTCAGGCGGCTTTCACTCGCAGACAGCGCCTCATTTACTAGCTTTAACTCCTCGTTTACTTCTTGGCGCTTATGAATTTCATCGGTTAACTTTTGATCTTGCAAATAACTGTGAACTGCTTCTACTACCGTTAATTTTAAGTCTTCATTTTGCCAAGGTTTAGGAATATAACGGTACAATTTAGCATACTTAATAGCATTACTCAGGGCTTCCAAATCAGCTTGCCCCGTTAGCATTATGGTCAGAGTCTCCGGCGAGCTTTCGTGAATTCTTCTGAGCAGTTCATCCCCTTTAATATCCGGCATGATATAATCGGAAAGCACCAAAGCAATCTCGTATTCATCTGCCTGCAAATCTGCCAGCAACTCTAAGGCATCAGCCCCACCTTCAGCGGTTTCAATTATACACCGATCGCCGATCGCCTTTTTCAGTTCAATTTTTAAACTGTTCAAAACATCAGGTTCATCATCAATACAAACAATCACAGGTTTTTTCATAACTTAGCCAGGCCAGATTTTATAGTCTCTATTAAGTCTTTGCTTTGCCAGGGTTTGTACAAACAACAGTATAAATCTGCTTCTTCTACTGCCCGCTGAACAGCCGCTGCATCCGCTTGTCCAGTCAACATCACTTTAATAATTTTAGGATATTTTTGGTGAACTTTAATTAAAAGTTCGTCACCTTTAATTCCCGGCATCAGCCAATCAGAAACAACCACAATCACCTGAGCTTTTTCTTGAAAGTCCTCCAGTAAACCTAAAGCTTCATCACCACTTTCAGCTAATTCATAAAAGTAATCATTTTTAAATTCTTTTTTGAGCTGAATCTTGAGAGTATTCAAGATATCCGGTTCATCATCAACGCAAAGAATTATAGGCTTATTCATCTTTTGCTCTCTGCTTAAATTTTAGTAGGTTTACCGACATGAGTTGCTTTTACATTATGGATTTCCGCCAAGTATGCAGGATATCTGTCTCCTATCTTATTTTAATAGGACTTCCGAAGATAAACCCGGTCTCTTGTAATAAATCTTGTGTTTGTCAGCGAGACAGCGATGACTGCCACCGCGAATTAGCCCCCTGCAAGTAAGTTTTGTTTAATAAATTGGCAGCGAGACTGTAAAAGTTGTCTGCCCCGGTACAGAATCTACAGCAATTGTGCCTTGGTGTTTTTCCACAATTTTTCTTACAATATCCAATCCCAAACCGCTACCTTCGCCTGCAGATTTAGTTGTAAAAAACGGCTGAAAAATTTTGGAAATAACTTCTGAGGGAATACCTTTGCCGTTATCAGTAAACTTGAGGAAAATAGTTGCCTCTTGCTGCCGAGTTTCAATAGTTAAAATACCTTTATAATCCATTGCTTGCAAGGCATTATGAACAAGATTCGTCCAAACTTGATTTAAGTCATCGGGATAGCACATAATGTCTGGTAAATCTCCATAATCTTTAACTACTTCTATACCGTGTTTCAGTTGATTTTGATAAAGAGTTAACACCGTTTCAATGCCATCGTGCAAGTTCGCCTGGACTTTTTCTGGTTGGCTATCAAAATGAGCGTAGGTTTTTAAGGCAAATACTACTTTCCCCGACTTCGCTGTCGCTCTTTGGATCAGGCTAATACTTTTTTTAAAGCTCGCAAACTGGTAAGCACTATTTAAAACTACTTCCCAATCCGGTGATTTAAAAAGTGGCAAGATATCTTCTATGTTTTCGTAGATTCCCATGTCTACTAAAGTATCCGCAATTTCCTCCGGGTTGTCAACATATTCTGCAATCAAATTCCCCGTCAACTGCTGCTTAAATTTCCGTTTCTCTCTGCTTGTAAATAAAACTTCTTGATGGGTTGCTCTGTACATTAAAGCTAAAAAATAAGCTTTGCTTTCCTCCGAAAGTTGTTGATAAATTTCAGGAAATTTTTCTAAAAACTCGTCGGAAAAATTAGCTATATTATTAATAGAGGAACCTATAATGCCCAGAGGCGTATTAATTTCGTGGGCAATGCCGGCAATCAGTTGTCCCAGGGCTGCCATTTTTTCCGATTGAATCAAATGCTCTTGAGTGGCTTGCAGTTGGTGCAGTGCCGTTGCTAAATCTTGATTTTTTTCTTGCAAAGTTTGTTGCAGTGAACAAATTTTTAAATGAGTTTCTATCCGGGCTAAAACTTCTTCAACCTGAAACGGTTTAGTAATAAAGTCAACTCCGCCAACTGCAAAAGCTTTAACTTTATCCAGCACGTCATTGATCGCACTAATAAAAATAACAGGAATGTCTTTAGTTATTTCAGAATCTTTGAGTTGCTGGCAAACTTGATAGCCGTCCATTTCCGGCATCATAATATCCAGCAGCACTAGATCCGGGGGTATTTTTTGAGATGCAGACAATGCTAGTTTGCCATTGGGAACCGGGCGAACTTGATAGCCTTTTTCGCTCAAAATTCCTGCCAGCAACCGCAGGTTTTCTGGCGTATCATCCACAACTAAAATATTAGCTCGATTGGTTTTAGGTGAAGTTGAAGTCATCGGGTATTTACTGTTTCTCGCTGAGTTCGATTATGTTCAAAATTCTGTCATATTCAAAATTATTAATGCAATCTTGAAGCTTGCCCGCAAGAGAGGGATTGACAGTGCCGGTTTGTGCGATCGAAGTTGCGATCGCCTCCATGTCTACACTCAAAATACTTTGCTTGAATTGGGCCATCCAGTCTGGAGAAAGAGAGGCGAAAGCCTCCGGTGTCAGCACCTCCTGACTTGACTCCTCTACACCTGCGGTACTTACTGCGGTTGGATCTTCATAAATATAGCGTACTCCTAAATGTTTTCCCATTGCCACAAAGATATCCTCCTCTCGAAACGGTTTCCGCATAAAATCATCACAACCCGCCGAAAGAATCACCGCCCGTTCTTCCTCCAAAACGCTAGCAGTTAGGGCCACAATCGCCGTTGCTTGCCCGCCAGTTGTAGTTTTAATCTGTTTCGTTGCCTCATAGCCGTCCATGACAGGCATTCTCATGTCCATCCAAATCAGATGCGGTTCCCACTCCATAAAAATATCAACCGCTTCTTTACCGTTATTCGCTTCTCTCAACTCAAATCCGAGTGGACTGAGAAGTTTTACTAACAGTTGGCGGTTCAAAGGTTTGTCATCCACGATTAGCAAGCGATAACTCGGTTGATTCGGTTCGAGGGCAACAACTCGACGTTGAGTTTTTTTGCTTTCAATATCACTAGCTTCAACCAGATGAACTTGGATGTCAAACTGAAATACTGCCCCCTTTCCGATCTCGCTACTAACAGTAATTTCACCTCCCATTAATTGCACGAACTGGCGGCTAATAGCTAAACCTAAACCCGTTCCTTCCTGAGAATCTTTACCTGTTTTCGTCTGCACGAATGCTTCAAACAACTGATGGATTTCCTCAGCAGCAATGCCTGCACCAGTATCTTGAACTTCAAAATGCAGCCAGTAGCGGCCGGGTAATTGGTCAGTGCTTTTTTTATGTATATTCCGCTTTCCCCCTTTGACTTGCACCGACACTCCCCCTTCTGAAGTAAATTTAATTGCATTATTGAGCAAATTAATTAAGACTTGCCGCAATTTAACTTCATCAGTACAAATGTAATGGGGAACTTCGGCGTCTCTGTCGAAGATTAACTGCAAACCTTTTTGCTCAGCTTTAAGAGCAAACATATCTTCTAAATCGTCGATTAGTTGGTACAAATCGAAGTTTTTTTCATTAATCGTCGTGCGTCCGGCTTCGATTTTTGACAAGTCTAAAACTTGGTTAATTAAAGCCAGTAAATGTTCACCACTCCGCAGAATAATTCCAACATCTTCTTGATTTTCTTGAGACAACGTTTTACTGCGAAGCATGACTTGAGCAAAGCCTATAACCGCGTTCAGGGGCGATCGCAATTCGTGACTCATATTAGCGAGAAACGTACTCTTCGCTTTGTTTGCTGCTTCGGCCGCTTCTTTCGCCTGCTGCAGTTTGATTTCCGCTTGTTTGTTATCAGTAATGTCTTTAATAAAACCTTCATAGTAAAGCAGATTTCCTGCTTGATCGCAGGCAGCGCGACAATTTTCCGAAATCCAGATTATGCTGCCATCTTTGCGGTAGATTTCCGATTCAAAGTTTGATAGTATCCCGTACTCGTTCATCAGCGCTGCAAATTCGTCGCGGCGGTTCGGTTTCACGTAAAGCTGGTTATAGAAATTCGGCTGTGCTGCTATTAATTCCGCAGGCGAGTCGTAACCGTAGATGTTAGCTAAAGCGGGGTTAGCGCTGATATATTTCCCGTCAATAGCAGTTTGAAAAATTCCATTCAAAGCATTTTCATAAATGTTACGGTACTTTTCTTCTGCTTCCCGGAGGGCAGTTTCTGCTTTTTGGCGCTCGGTAATATCGCTAGAAATCGACAAAAAACAAGCTTCTCCGTCAATATCGATGGTTTCTATCGACAGCAGTGCCGTTCTTTCTGTACCATTTTTATTGCGAAACCTCAGTTCATAATTGTGAAGAGCCGTCTTATTTTTTAACATTTGAATCATGCGGTCGCGCTCTCCCAAACTCGCCCAAAAATTGAGCTGTACCGCTGTTTTTCCAATAATTTCTTCATGACTGTACCCCATCATCCGACAAAAGCTCTCATTGGCTTCTATGTGGCGACCATCGCTGATTCTAGTCAGGGTAATTGCATTAGGACTTAAACGAAAAGCTTTAGAAAACTTTTCTTTTGCCTTGGCAAGATCGGCGGTACGTTCTGCAACTTGCACGGCTAAATTGTCGTTGTATTCTTTTAATACTTTCTCGGCTAGTTTGCGTTCTGTAATATCTTGAAAAGCGCACATCCCGTAGATAACATTTCCTTGAGCGTCATAAATAGGAGTTCCCCAAACTTGCAGGGGAACAGTTTTGTCAGTCGAGAAGATTTCAATGTCATCAACAGTTACACTTTTACCCTGCAAAGCATTTAAAATTGGGTCGCGTTCCGCCGGGTAAATTTTCTCAGTACCAGCTAAATAAACTCGGTAGGATTGACGTAAAGTTTCGGAATTTGCTGGTACAATTCCTTGAGATAAAAGTTGCTTTCCAGTAGGATTAATGTAGTGAGGTTGACCGTTCGGCTCTGCAATAAAAATCCCTAGCGGTACTGCATTAAAAAATTGTTTTACTCGGTTTTCGCTTTCCGAAAGAGAAGTAAATGAATGCTGTAATTGCTCGGCCATGCTGTTAAAAGCAGTGGCAAGTTCTCCGAGTTCATCTTGACGATTCAGAATGAGCTTTGTATCCCATTCATTCCGCGCCAAAGCTTTCGCCGCCGCATTCAATCTTAAAATCGGCTGCACCACCCATTTAGCAGTAAGAATTCCCAGAATTGTCGCCCCAATCAAAGCTGCAACCGACAGCAAAAAAGTCGTGCGCGTATTGGCGTTAATTTGTTCCATAAAGTCCGATTCTGGCACAACTACTACAATCAGCCAATCCAACCCTCGATCGTCTTTAAAAGGAGCTACCTGAATAAAATTTCGCTTGCCATCAACATCAAAAGTAAGTTGTTGAGAATTATTGATTTTAGCTAAGCTATCGTAGGATTTATCTAAATATTGTGCAGTTTGGCTAATTACCCGATTCTCGCTTTCTGAAGCTTTAATGCGCCTTGTTTCTTTACCTTCCACCACGAATTCTGGACTCGCCGTTGAAGTGGCAATTAACATCCCCGATCGCTCCATGACAAAAGTTTGTCCTGATTTGCCAATTTTGAGGCTAACCAGAAATTCTTTGATTCTGGAAAAGAGCAAATCGCTGCCAGCTACTCCTAACAATTTGCCAGCATCGTCGTAGATAGGCAAAGCAGCAGTAATTGCCAGTTCCCTGGTCAAAAAATCTGTATAAATTGGAGTCCAAATATGTTTTTTTGCGGCAGCGGCAGCTAGGTACCAAGGACGAGTTCGCGGGTCGTAAATATTGGGTGAAATTTGCACTGATTGAACGCGATTTCCCTGAGAGTCGGCAGTATATCGAGCTAATTTATTGCCAGTAGAGCTGTCAGCAGCCGATATCAAAATCCCATCTTTAGTGCGAATTGCTCCAGAGTGTTCTCCATTTTCTTTGCCTGTGTAAATGATGCTGATAGAATCAAAATATTGAATTTGTTCGAGGAAATGATGTTCTAGTTTTTGCTTGTCTTCTAGGTTCAACTGCCCCAGTTTTATGCCTTGAACGTTCAGGTGATTGACAATGTGGGGAATTGACATATAATGTTCCATGCGGTCTTTGATGCGATCGCTAATTTCTCCCCGCAACTGAGCGGCAACATCGTTGACTGCTCGCTGACCGTTTTGGAAAGATAGCCAACCTACAAGTCCTACCGTGCCGACAATTTGCACTAAAAAAGGAACCACAAGCACCGTTTGTAATGGAACTTTGCCGATAATTTTTGTAGCCAAACGATTGAGGGGCTTAGGAAACATATTCATCCTCAGAGGAATTGGGCATTGGGAATTGGGCATTGGTAATTGTTGGGAGTTTTAAGTGTAAATTATGTTCCCTTTGCCCTTCCTTTTCTCCTTATGCTGTAGTTTACTGACGACAGTACCGTCGATCAATTCATATCAAAATAGCGTATTTCTACTCAGAGTTTTTTCGTAACTATTGATACAGATCATTGGGCGCGATCGACCTAAGTCGAAATCATCTGATCTATTGCACCATTCTCAATTACTTATTTAGGAACAGGCTTTTCGGCCTGTTCCACAAGAGATGAATTTTATTGTGGAACAGGCAAGATCCCTGTTCCACAACAAGTACATTTTCTTGTGGCGTGGGCATCCTGCCCGCCCAGGGAAGGGTTATTGAGAATGGTGCAACATCTCAGTTTGAACAAACAGTAGCTAACAAGCACACACCCAAAAAATCTGTATTTATCTGCGATTCAACTCCATCCTTTCGCCGTAGCGTAAAAGCATATCCAAACTCTCCAAACGATTTTGCCAAGTTTGCACCTGATAGCTATTTTCCGCAGAATGCAAGCGCATCGAAGATTGAAATTGAGATTGAAAACTCCTTAACAATCTTTTAGTAGTTGCTAAACTTTCGGTAGAAGGATTTGCCGCCAACTTGCTCAAAGATTGCGCCAATTCATCCGCTCGACTTTGCAAAACTTTCAGTTCAGATTCTGACACCCGCAACTGATTGTTAGCCAATAAAAAACTCCATTCCTGCTTGAGAGCAGTATACCGCGAAGCCGCCGCCGCAAACGGCTGTCGGTAAGGAATCGGCTCCGCAGCAGAAGTGGAGCGCACTGGGGTGCCTTGAGTGCGGTTAAAAAACCCCTGCATCCCGCTGCTGATACTTTCCACCGCAAAAATAGCATAGCCCCCTGTCGGCAAATCGCGCAAAGCTTGGATTTGGTCGATCGCCACAACTTCCGGGAGAGTCAACAACTTAACCGACGGAGAAATCAAAGCCGAACCCAGAATTTGTTCATTTACCAGCGGTTCGGTGATGCGCTGAAGTCGGTTCGTATCCAAAGCATAAGTCATCGGCACAATCAAATCTACAATGCCCTGACGAGCCCAAACTTCCCAATTTTGCTGAATTTTGTAAATCCGCTGACTTTCTGGGTGCGGAAACACTGCCACCGACAGAATTGTGCGCGGATAATTCTGCCGCAAAAGCTGAGAAACTTCAGCTACAAAACTATTAATTTGATTAGTTTTAAACTCAACCCACTGCCGCCACAAACTGCCGTTCCTGGGGGAAATATTCACGGGATCTGCACCAGTCAACTGCCTGAATTGCTGCCTCGCAGCAATACCATAACCGTAAGTAAAATTCGCATTGTCATCTTGAAAAGGATAGCGAATATAGTCTAATTGCACCCCATCTACTTTGTAGTTATTGGCAATTTCGTTGACTATTTGTAGCAAATAATTCCGCGCTTCCGGGTTCGCAGGATCGAGATAAAATTTACCATCGTTAGGATTTTGCGTGCGTCCTTTATTGTCAATATTTGCCCACTGTGGATGGGCGGAAAGTACCGGGCCTGGATAAGAGCTAGGCTGGCCAATTAAAGTATTGTGGCGCTTATTTCCTGTGGCAAAAACCCAAACCCAAGCGTGCAGTTCCATGCCTCGATCGTGAGCTAATTTAACCGCAGATGCCAGGGGATCCCAGCCAACAGTCAGGGGATTTTGTTGCGGTGCAACTTGACTGGGATAGATCGTATATCCGGCATTCAAAGTTTCAAAGAAAACGGTATTGATCCCGGCGGCGGCGAGTCGATCGAACACTGCGGCCAAACCCTGTTCTGAACGCGCTGCGACGATCGTCCCGCGATCGAGCCAAACCGCCCGAATTTCCGCCCCAACCCGCTGTCCTTCCTTCGGGTAATTTTCCCACAGCAACTGCCGCGCTTCCACCCACTGCGATCTCGCCTCCGCGTAGTTTTGCTGTTGCAGGAGTTGGTCGAAAGTTTGCAAAACCTGCCGCGCTTGGGCGATCGCCCGCACCCTGATCGCTTGCAGAACAGGGGGGCGGTTGGTTGTGGGGCCGCCTCCGCCCTGTTCTGCAGCCACCAGTTGAGGGGAGGTAGCAGCATTGAGATTGATGGCGGTATTCGCTGAATTAGATGCTGTCAGGGCGCTTTCAAACCGGCCGAGGAGGTTAGTGAGTTCTTGGCGCATCAAGTACGCTTCAATGCTGACGATCGGCTTATTAGAATTTGGCTGCACGTCCAAACCCGCCGGTGCCGACTGATCCGAAGGGTCTGTAAAAGTTGCAGGTACTGGATCGGGAAGCGAGCCAGAGGGAGAAAGTCGGCTCAGCGGGGTAGTACGTGGCAAACTAGGGCTGTTTCTAGTGACTCTGGAGGGGGGAGTTGGCAGTGGGGTCGCGACCGCAGTGGGCGGCGCTACAGGCCCAGAAGCGATGGTGCCTCCCCAGCGGGCGATCGAGGCTTGCAGCCAAGCCTTATCTACATTTGCCGAACCGTCGCTACCCCAGCGCCAGCCGAGATAGGTAGCGCGATCCGTGGCGATGGCTGCTGAGGAACCGGAACTATCTTTCCAAGTAGCAATAGTTTGACTGTTCGCATCAGCCGGAATCAAGACACCGCCTTGGACTGAGGTATTTTGTTGGACAGCGGGTATCCAATTGCTAGAAGCGGTGCAGGCGAGATCCCGACAGCGGCTGCGTGGTTGTGGCGTCGCTGGCTGGGTTAACGGAAAAGCCCAATAGGCCCCAAGGAGCGATCGCAAAGATTGGCGCACCAAGGCAGGGGAACTGCGGCCGACGGGGCCCGAAGCAATCAAGCGGCCACCCTGGGAGGCCCAAGCTTCTAAAACTTTAATTTGTGCCGGAGTCAAAGTTTCAATGTTGGGTAAAAACAGCACGTTAACGCCTGTTAAATCCGCCGTACTTTTGATTTCTTCGAGATTGATTGGTTTGTAAGCAATGCCGCTTTCCCAGAGGCGCGTGGTAATCTTTACCCAGTCGGGAGAATTCTCGGAACTGCGAACAACGCCCAGAACTACTTCTGCGAAACTCGGAGAGGGAAATAGGATGAAGAGATTGAGTAATGTACTCGCTATAGTTCCAATTAAGACTTTTTGCAAGAAAGTGAAAAAGCGAATTTTTTGAGCCTGAGAGCAGGCATCAGGCATTTGATCGGGTTTTTTGATTTGTTGCATCATAAAATAAAAGAATTACCCAGCGCACCGTTTCGGAAAATTTCAATAACAATTAAGATCGATCGATCCGCACCATACAATTTTCTATCCTGCCCTGCAACCTGAATCAGGAAAAAGTGCGATCGATCGATTTTAGATTTTAGATTTTAGATTTTGGATTTTAGATTTTGGATCTATTCCTCATGACAGTTGACAGTTGACAGCTTACTGTTGACTGTTGACTGTTGACTGTTGACTGTAAGCTGTCCGGCATCTAAATTGTATTTTGGGTTTTTCAATCCAAATGCACGCAGATTTTAATCTAATATCGTTTGCGGTTGCATCGGTATTGTTCAAATGTCCAAATGTCCGAACTGTCAACTGTCAACTGTCAACAGCCAACAGCCAACTGTCAACTGTCAACAGTCAACTGTCAACAATTTTCTAAGTTGCAGCTTCATTCACCGGGAATCTATCGATTAACTGCATCGCCCGACAAGCATTCCTCCGCAAAGAATCGGAAACATGAGGAACATGAGGAATCTGAGACAAGAAATCCAAAGTCCGGCGCAAAATCCGCACCACATCCCCTTCATCCAAACTCGTATGGCTTATCAGTTCCAGCCATTCAACGCCCAGAGCCCACTGTTCGACCAAAGTCACTAAATCCCGTTCCAGCCAAATCGGGATTGCAGCTTCATGACGGTACTGCACTTGAAACAATCGGCGACGCAAGCCTTTTTGCAGATTGTCCAAAGGTGCCAAAACTTCCGGCGACAGCGAGTAGTGAGTCCAACTGTCGGGCCTGGAAACTTCTGTAACTAAGGCGGCACAAGCAGCAGCGAGGTGGTGGGGGTCGAGTTCGTCAAACTCGGCAGACATCAGGGACAAACCCAGCCACAGTTCGTTATCGCCACGAATGGCGGCGCAAGCTTGGCCCAAGATTGTGGGCACCAACCTGTCAGAGGAGTCATCTCGGTTCCCATGTGCCGAAACTACTCTTTCCAAGCAGCCGAAATTCAGCAAGATATCGATTAAGTTGAGAAATTGCTCCCAGTAGCGAGCTCGTTGCTTTTCTAACTCTTGTTCGCTTTTGCGGATTTCTTTTTTCAATTCTTCCCGGCGGCGCTGGCGTTTGAGCAAAGTACCGGGATTCCCCCATTGTAGAACCGGGTGAATTTCTAGCTTAGCTTCTACGGCTGCGATTTTCTGCTGTTGCTCGATCGCCTCTGGGCTCGGTTCCGGTGTCGGCAATTGTGGGATCGATGCAGCAATTGCAGCAGTTTCTTCATTTGCCAAGCGGCACTGGCCGAGTCTCAGGGGCATTTCCGACGGCGGGTTCAAGGTATCTGCAACGCTCAAGCGAGGTAATTCGGCGTGCAAGGTAGCGACATCGCTAATCGCGACGACATACCAACGGTTATCTTTCCCCAAGCACACCAAATTTGGTGCTTGGCCAGAACCTGCGATTTTGGCAACCAATACGGCGGGTACAGGAGTTGTGTGCGATCGTTTGGCTGTCGGAACGTGTTTACCTTTGAGACTCAGAACCGTTCCGAGCACTGCAAAAGCCACAGCTACGGACATCTCCTTAAATCTGGCTTCTTCAGCTTGCTGCAATAGAGTTTTCAGCAAACGTTTGTCTTCTTTGAGTCTTCCCTGCAATTTTTCGTAATGAGCGAGCTCTTTTTCCAGGGTGGAAACATTTCCTCCCGCTGCCAGGGACTGTTCAAGCACCGCCAATTCTGCTTGCAATCCGTCTAATTCTTCTTGCTGCGGCTGCAAGTACAAGGTAGAAAGGTATTGACCGAAACTCCGCTCTACCAACTCTTGAGCTTCGTCGAGAGTGTGAGTTTGCAGCAAATTCAGCACCATGCCGTAGCTGGGAGTAAACTGACTGGCGAGGGGGTCGGCTTTGGCTGTTGCCAAATACGAGGCTTCTTTTGCGCCTTCAAAGCGCGTCTGAACTGCAACCACGTGCCCCAGCTTGTCCATGCCCCGCCGACCCGCCCGACCGGCCATTTGCAGGAATTCTGAAGCGTTTAGCAGTCGGTGTCCCTTGTCCGTGCGCTTGGACAGGGTGGAAATGACTGTGGTGCGGGCGGGCATATTAATCCCGGCGGCTAGGGTTTCGGTGGCAAATACGACTTTGATCAAACCTCTCCCAAAGAGTTCTTCTACTAAACCTTTCCAGGCTGGCAAAATGCCTGCGTGGTGGGCGGCGATGCCTTTTAAAAGTGCTTCTTTTTGACCGAAGCGTTCTGCTTCTGGGTTTCGCTGTAAAAAATCGTCAATGATGCGTTTGAGTTCGGCTGTTTCGGCTTCGTTAACTAGGGAGAAATTGCCGACTTCTGCGACTGCTTGGTCGCACCCGCGACGGCTGAAGATGAAGTAAATTGCTGGTAACATATCTCGATCGTCCAACCGAGCCAAAACATCGGTCAAACTCGGAGTGGGGATGCTGCCTCTTTCTACTTTTTGCCCCTTCTTTTTGGGGACTAACCGGACATTCGCTCTTTTGCCGGTCTCGTCTAGTAGGGGAAATATCCCTTTTTGGTTGGCGAAGTGGAATTGCAGCGGTACTGGCCGAAAGTCTGAGTAGACGAGTTCTGTGGGCCCGTGGACTTTGTTAATCCAGTCTGTGAGTTGGTCGCTATTGGCAACGGTTGCTGAGAGGGCGAGCAGTTGAATTTCGCTCGAACAGTAGATGATCGATTCTTCCCAGACGGTACCACGCTGGCGATCGTTCATGTAGTGACACTCGTCGAGCACCACGGTTTCGACTCCGGTGAGGGAAGTACCGACTTCTCCGATCGGCGTACCGTAGAGCATATTCCGAAATATTTCGGTAGTCATCACCAAAATCGGCGCATCTCGATTGACGGAGATGTCGCCCGTCAGCAAACCTACGCTGTCGTCTCCAAATTGACTGCGGAAGTCGCGCAGCTTTTGGTTAGACAAAGCTTTGAGAGGAGTGGTGTAGAAGACGCGCCGCCCTCTGGAGAGTGCTTGATGGATGGCGTATTCCCCGATTAACGTTTTCCCAGAGCCTGTGGGAGCGCACACGACAACGGATTTACCTGCATCGAGGGCGGCGATCGCCTCTCTCTGAAAGTCATCTAGCTCGAAGGGAAATATGGTCTTCAGATCCAGCTCTGGGCGGTTCTGGGCAGTGTCTGGCACAAGAATTATTATAAGGTTGCAGGGTAAGTATGCTGAAATCTTGCTACAAGCAAATCAGCAGAGGACTGTACTGATTTTAAACCTTCGCCACCAAATCGGCTATGAAGGAATAAGTCTGTTGGCAGTTGGCAGTTGGCAGTTGGCAGAAGAAAGAAAAAAAATTGTGCCTTCTTTCCTCTTCTCTCTTCCTTCTTCCCTCTTCCTGACATCCGTTACATCCGTTACATAATCCGTTGCCGAACTTCCTTCTCTATGATTCCAGTTATTTCGACTATTCCTGTGGTGCAGCTTGCTTCGGGCGATCGGCTTTCACTGCAAGTCTATCAGTTCCAAGGTGCGATTCCGGGCAAAAAAGCTTATCTGCAATCTAACCTCCACGGCGCTGAGATTAGCGGTAATGCTGTGATTCACCAATTAATTGAGTTTTTAATGTCTTTGGACAGCAGTCAGTTAAGCGGGGAAATTTGGCTGGTTCCTGTTTGCAATCCTGTGGGTGTAAGTCAGCGATCGCATCATTTTTCTCCTGGTCGCTACAATCTTTATGATGGGGTAAATTGGAACCGGATTTTTTGGGATTTTGAAAAACAAGGGGAAGATATTCTGGGTTTTGCTAAGTCTCAGATCCATCTTGATGCCGATACTGTTAAAGTTAATTACAGAAAAGCGATTGCTTTGAGTTTTGCGAAAGAGTTGGCAAAAATTAACGCTCCTAGTTGCCGCCCCTACAGCGAACTTTACCGATATCAGCTACAATCTTTGTGTTTGGATGCGGATTATGTGCTGGATTTGCACAGTTCTACGAATCAAAGTTTAGATTATCTTTACTGTTTTAATTCCCGCGAGGAGAGTGCGAAAGCTTTTTTGCTCGATCGCGCAATTTTGATGAATGATTACGACGGCGATGCTTTTGACGAGGCGTTTCTCAAGCCTTGGCTGGCTTTGGAGAAGGTTTTGGCCCAGTTGGGAAGTGCGATCCAATTTGATGTGGAAGCTTGGACCTTAGAATTAGGTTCGGGGATGGAAATGAATCCCGGTTCGGTGGCTAATGGCTTGCGGGGCATCAAAAATTACTTAGCAAGTAAGGGTTTATTGAAAATAGATGGATTTCCTCTCCCGGAAACTGCGGCGCATCAAGTTATTTTCACCCCCAAGAATTCGGTGTTCAAATACTACGCGCCGGCGGGCGGGATGATTCAAAATCGAGTGGAATTGGGGAGTTCTGTCAAAAAGGGCGATCGACTTTATCAAATTCTCAGCTTTAATAAGAATGGGGAATTTCCGAGTTTGGTTGATGTTTGTGCTGAGTCGAATGTTTTCATTTTTGATGTTTCGACCAATCAGTCAGTAAATCAAGGAGAGTATGTGTTGTCGGTGATGGCAGATTGAGAATACTAAGAAACCGCGATTTTGTAGGGGCGGTGCCAAGAATGCTCGCCCCCTCCCACTCAAGATTAGTGCCAGCCGAAGTCTCGATCGCACAATTGAGCTAGTCTTTGGTTGTGCGATCGAAAATATGCTCTCAATTGCTCGTATACTGTCTCGCTGATGGGGGGATATTGGGTGGCGTTGTATTTTTCGTAGGTTTGTAGTTGGTGCGGCGGCAATTCTAGAAATTCTAAGACGCTGTTGTATGTGCCGAAGGGATTGGTATACAAGTCTTCGCTTTTGAGGATTAAAAGTTGTGATTTGGGAAAAAGTTTTATCCAGGCTGGGAGTTGATCGGCGTAAATGCCGCGGGTTAGATAGCTGTGGTGTTGGTGTTCGTAACTGTAGTAGTTTGGGTTGGCTATTAGTTTTTCTATTTCGCCTTTGAGTCTTGCGGGCTCGGCGGCGATCGCACTTTCTAATGATAGGGATTCGTAGCCTATTTTGATATAGTAATAATAGTGGGAGATTGCGCGTTCTACTGGGTTTCTCAGCAGGGCGATTATTTTAACTTTCGGACATAAATCATAAATTCGCTGGGGAACTTGGGGGTGACAGATGTAGTAGGGGCTGGCTTCTCCGGTTACTAGATTTTCGCCTGTTTGGGGCTGGGGAAATTGGGCATAGTACCAGTCTGGGCTTTTGTCGAATTTTAAGTCGAAGTAATGGATTTCTTTTTGGGCGGCGGGGGCGATTTGGGGATGTTGGATTAAGTAATTGTACAGGGATGTTGTGCCGCCTTTTTGGGCACCGATGATGATGAAGTCGGGGGGTTTGGGGGGTTGTTTCATGGGTGGGGATGGTAGGTTTATATTTTGCAATTGTACTGACAGTGTTTCGGATTTGGCATTTGTACCGATACTCCGCCGGAGGGGCAAACGAAAATTTGATCGCACTTGGAGGCATTACCACAATTCGATCGCACTTGGGGGGATTACCACAATTCGATCGCACTTGGGGGGATTACCACAATTCGATCGCACTTGGAGGCATTACCACAATTCGATCGCCCAATTTACATTTGAGCGCACGGATACGCCTAATTACAATTCGATCGCCCACTCTACATTCTAGATTCCGGTGGTTGAAACCGAGCCTAAACAAACAAAGCCTGCAAGGGATGGGCAATACGTTGGATAAGATCGCGATCACTGTTTTTGGGTGATCAAATTCACTCGCGCTCTTGGTACTGACATTTCTATTTAACTAGATTAGAGTGGAGTTAGGGAGTTCTAATCCGTGCGGGGCAAATCATTCGCTGAAAAATATATTATGGGCGGTGATTTTGGTTGCAGGTTTGGGGATTTTATTTTTCAGCCAAGGTACAGATTTAAATTTGTGCAAGAGGCTGATATGCAAGTTGCGGAAAATGGGAACAATAAAGATGGGATTGTACTGTCGAGCAGTAACTACCTGCAATACCATCTCTGAAATTATTCAGGAAGGCGTCAATGTTTAAGAGCAAATTATCCAAAATTATCGTATCCCTGCTGCGGCGGATTGCTGGTGTTACCAGATCCGGGGCCAAGCGGCTGATGAGAGCAATGCTACAAACCCTGATGGCTATGGGCCGGAGGGCGAGACTGCCGGTGGCGGGGTTTGTGCTGCCCACGGTGACGATGGTGTTGCTGGTAGTGATTTTGTTGACTGTGGCGATTACCCTGCGATCGTTCGATCGGGCGAATACGGCGCGTAACGTGCGCGTGAACCAGCAGGTGCTGGCGGCCGCGACTCCCGCGCTCGATCGGGCGAAAGCTAAAATTGAATATATGCTGCGGGAAGACCCGCAAAGACCAACGGCGACTCCATCCGATGCAGAAATGTACCGGATAATGTCCTCTTATGATGCCACAAATGACTTTTATACTTTTGGGGACGAGAAGCGACTGATCCTGAGAGCGTCTCTTACGGGCGCTCCAAACCTTACCAACCCTAATGATGACCCACAATTAGGGCTTTTGATCGGCACACCTGCAAGGGAAAACGAGGCGCTAAATACTGCCTGGAGATATCCCGTCGATACGAACAACGACGGCAAATTTGACACTTTTACTCTTTACGGAATATACTTTCGCACCCCAAAAACGCAGAGACCGAGAAGGGAACTGGATGCCAGAACACCCCCAATGCAAACAGGAAGTCTCAACCCAGCTTGCACCCAAGGAGAAGGAACAGTTGCAAGTTTGGTGGGCGACTCGGGCTGGGAGAGAAGAAAGGGTAGGCTCCAGAAAAGTTTCTTTGTTTACACGGTTAACGTACCCATAACCGCTACAGATATCACAGCGAGCGCGTTGGATGCTAATCAATATCAAGCTTTCCAGGGAACTCCCAGCATATCTGCCCTAGAATACCAGCAAGACCAAAGCCGCATTCCCCTCAGCAACAATGCAGTTGTGTATGAAGACGATCTAGATATATCTCCCGGACCTCCGCTAAACCTAAACGGGCGGATACTTACAAATAGCAATTTATTGGTATCGGGTTTGAGCGCTCCCGGAAGCATAAGACTATTTCAAGTCAGCAGCCAGCAATCTTGTTTTTACGATAGAGAAAATAGCAAAATTGTTGTAGGAGGTAATGTAGTAAACGGGACTGCCAGCTCAGCGATTACAAATGCCGTAGCAGTAGATCTTTTCCACAGCATTAACAACCCAAACCCCCCGGGTTCAGACGGGGTGACAATTAACAATGCTACCAATCAATCTGTTAACGACAACATTCTTCGGGTACTGTACAACAACAACGCTTATTCCGCTCGGTTAAATGCGCTGGTACAAGGTCAAATGCAAGCAGATACAACAGGTGCGACTGACCCGGTTTCCGTTCAGCAAGCGCAGGACGCCCCCAAAAGTCAGACTCGCGCTCAAGCGCTGGAAGATTATTTTAAAGAACGGCTGCGGAAAGTTCCTTTTGCAGAAGCACCCCTCGGAAGCAACGGAGGAGTAGTTCCAGGAGTACCCCTTACTTCTTACATTCAAGGCAGTGGGAATAGCCTGAGACCCAGTAATAATAATTGGAGCTTTCCTGTTACTGAAACGGCACCTGGCGTAGGTAGTACCGCAGGACCGACTACTCTCACGATCCGTCCGGCTCAGCTACCATCACGAAATCCCGCTGATATAGATCCTGGTAGCGACGAACAAAATTTGGGGGAAAGAGTCGTCGTTGGTAACAACTTGCCTGCACAGCGCTGGAATGGCACCAGCTTTGTCAGTGACGAGCAACAGGTAGACAGCACAACTACCTGGACAGGAGGAGGCCGATTTCGCACCCGCACACCGCAAGGAACCAAACTTGCTGACGTGGGAGCAACGGGTCGCGGCAACGGTACAGGGGAAACACCACCCCCCACAACTGCTCCAAATCCTCCTTACAGAGACGGTTTCTGGGAAAAAGCAGCGGCTGAAATACCGAGAACTTTCTTGGACAGTGTTGGTGGTCTGCGGGTAATTACCAGCGCCGGAGTGTACGATCGCACCAACTCTTTCCTGCCTCCGCCCAGTTGGATAGATCCTGTTGCTGGCACCTTGAGAAGTGGCCCAGCATCCGTGACTGTAAACCCTCCCGCTATCAATACTTACGACGACCCAGAAACTCCGGCGCCGGCTGTGGAGCAGTACCCTGTAGTGTGGCCAGACTCGATGCCGATGTCACCCTTGGGGCCGGGGTCTCAAGTGTATAACAACAGTAATGTGGTGGTAAATGGTATTGCTGCTGGAACTTGGGGAAACTGGAACGCTGCTTGGTCGTCGGCCCCCGCGGCTCCGGC
>NZ_JAUBQQ010000026.1:0-18172 GCF_036701335.1 Microcoleus sp. Pol12B5
CATCATATGAAATTCTAATTAACTCATAATTTTGCCTGGAATATCATTCTACTATGTATTTGTGTAATTAATTCTGTGTAACTACTTATCATTGTCTCTTGGCTTGTGGCAGTCATGGCATCTGGCATCGCCTTCTACAGGTTGCATCGAGGTTTTACACACACGTTCTCTTTGTTAATCCCCGGTATTCTCATGGGTTCTGGCATGGGAAGCCTGCTTTATACAGGCATGGCGGCGATGGGAGTACCTGCCGAAATGCACCATAATTACTGGATTGTGGCACTGTATTTCTAAGTTGCCGTTATTTCTAAATCGATAAGGAAGTCCGATGTACGACTTGACGAGATTCACTTTAAGGGATATGGCGGAATGCGGGTTGGCTCTACGCCAGTTCGGCTTGGGGGTTAAAAGTATGGAAGAGGCGAGTAATAGAATTGTTAGGTATCTTTACGAAAATTTCTGTACTAAGCCAACTGGTGAAAAATCCTGCGCTCTAGTCCGTTTGTTCAAAACTCACGCTTATGAAGACTTAGAAGTCGAAGTTGCCGAGTATGCGCGTAGTGTGTTGGGCGACTATTCCCCTTGGCCTACCATGAAGTGCATGATTCCACTGGCAACGGTAGGAGAACAAACGGAATGGAACTCAAGACACACATCCGTTGGACATAAGGCTATTCCGCTGGCAAGCGAATCTGTAGTCGCTCAGATGCCGATGATCTCACAACTCATCAGACAGCTTGGCTTAGATATAAAAACAGTTATCAACCCTGACCCGAATCTTTTGGTAGAAATCGAGCAGAGGAAATACAACATCTTCTATGTACCTGAAGCGATTGGCAGCCCCTATATTCCCGCCCAGGACTCCTTTGTGATTCCGTTCGGAATCAAGTCTGTATTGGGGTTCGGTGGTCTATTACCTTCAGGAAATATGTTTGCAATTATCCTGTTCTTGAAAGTCCAGATTCCTATTAGCACGGTTCAGATGTTCAGCACTCTGGCGCTGAACGTAAAGACAGCACTGCTGTCCTTCGATCGAGCATCTGTTTTCGCCCAAAAAAAAGATGGATCTGCTAGAGCCTCTAAGCAAATATTCACAAAAAACACTGAGCAGGATATAGCGCAGCTTAAATCCCAGGTAGCGACTTTGAGGCAGTTGCTTGATGTTTTTGATAAATCGATCGTGGTACAATCCGATCGACTCGAGCAAGCCATAGAGCAACTGGCGGAGTCCGCGCAAAAGTTAGATACCCTCAACGAGAGGCTCAAGGAAGACAATCTTCGCATGGGTGCGGAATTGGATATCGTGCGTCAGATGCAGCAGATGATTCTGCCCAATGCTGAGGAATTGGAAATCGACGGACTCGATATTGCCGGATATATGGAGGCAGCCGATGAAGTCGGTGGCGACTACTATGATGTCTTAAACACTTATGGCGTGGTCACTCTGGGCATTGGGGATGTCACTGGACATGGACTTGAAAGCGGTATCTTGATGCTGATGGCGCAAACCGCCGTTCGCACCCTCAAGGAAATCGGCGAAACTGATCCGGTTCGCTTTTTAGATGCGCTCAACCGCACCCTTTACAAAAACGTGCAGCGCATGAAATCTCACAAAAGCCTCACCCTAGGGATTTTAAATTACTCCAAAGGACTCGTCAGTATTAGCGGTCAGCATGAAGAAACAATTATTGTGCGAAACGGTGGGCAGGTTGAACGTATCGATACGATGGATTTAGGTTTTCCCATTGCCCTTGACGATCACATTGCTGAGTTCATCAGCCACATTTCAATTGAGCTACAGCTAGGAGATGGTATCGTGCTATATACCGATGGTATTCCCGAAGCAAAAGACATTAAGAAAAAACAATATGGCGTTGAGCCGATGTGTGAAGTCATCAGCAAAAACTGGCATCTGTCGGCACAAGAAATCAAGCAAGCGGTGATTCACGATGTGCGGCGACATATCGGCAATCAAAAAGTATTTGATGACATCACTTTGTTGGTTTTGAAGCGGACGGAATTAGGCGTAGAAAAAAAGTCACAGCTTCCAGCCACCGCATTGCTTTAGATCCCTCGCCAATACCTTGAAAAAATAAATTTATGACATTAAACTGGAAAATAGTCGTCGGGGCGATCGCCTTAGCAGTCAAATTTACGAAATAGTGATGAGATTTCTCAAACGCAGCCCCCCAAAAGAGGCTGAATCTCAAGAGAACTCAAAAGCTGTAGTCAACTTCTCAATTTCTATGATTAAATCTATCTAATGATATATTGCATTAATGTAAAGAAAGCGCTCGCTGGTGGGATGAGGGATCGATCCATTTATTGACATTAGTGCTTTCGGTCAATTAAAACTCTTCACTAAAAGCCTTTATACATAGCGTAAGGCGCGCCGAGGCGCACCCTACGGGATCGCTCGGCCAGGGTAATTTCTATTCCTCTCAAAGCTTTTTCCAAGCTAAAACAGCTTTATTCTATTTTTTCTTTGACTCAGAAACATCAGCAATCAAATCGTCTTTATCAACTTTCGGTACAAAATCAGGGCGTTCTTTGGATTCCCAACCGGGGGGGCGCTTGGAGTTGTACCAGGCGATCGAGCCGATCGTAACTGCGGCAATAAAGCCAGCAACAAGAACTAGTATTGGAGTCGTCAAGCTGACACTTGATTCCGGCACGGGCTGCTGCATCAGCAGCTCAATCATTACTTGCTTGATGGGTGCAACAACAACTGCTATTGGAGAGGTCAAGCTGATATCCATCATTAGGTTAAATCCTTATCTACTCTACTTTTACATTATCTTAAGTGCTAATGCCGTCTGGTTGATATATCGGAAGACAGAAAATTTGACAGAATTGTCGTCATAATGTTTAGAGGTTGAAAATAGGAGAGCAGATTTTATGCCGTTGGGGACAATAGCATTGCTGTTGGCTGCGAGTTTCAGCCTGGGTGCTTTACCGCTAACGAGATGGGCGGTGCGAGTGTTTAGCCGCCGAGATTTGAGGGCGCTGGGTACGGGGAATGTGGGGGTGTCGGCTGCTTTCCTTCACGGGGGGAAATTAGCGGGAATTGCTGCGGTGTTGGTGGAAATTGCCAGGGGTATTGTGCCGGTTTTGGCGGGGCGATTTTGCTTCCCGGATGCACCTGCGATCGCGATCGTCCTGTTAATTCCTCTAGTTGCGGGCAGATATGCGATCGCCAGAGGTGGAGGCGTGACCAACGCTGTTTGGGGTCTTTTGGTATTTTCGCCGCCGGTGGCTGTATCATCGGGCATTTGGGGGCTGCTGGTGTGGGGTTTTGCACAGCGGTGGTGGGGTGAGGGCGATCGGGCGAGACTCTTTGCTTCCCGTTGCGGGTGTCTGTGTACTCCTATCTGGGTTTGGGTGTGGGGACAATCAATGCCCGAATTTTTAGCAGCAACAGGATTAGCTTTGTTGTTAGCAGCAATAAATTTCAATCAGGGTGATGATATGGCTTTATCTAAATCAGAGCAATTGTTTTCTCTTGATGACTCCTTAGATGCTGCAATCTGCGGTGATAAAGCGGCTAAATTGTCTCAACTCAAACGCGCCGGGTTTAATGTACCTGCTGGTTTTATATTGCCATCGAAGGAAGAAGGAAGAGGGAAAAAGGAAGAAGGAAGAAGAGATGAGGAAAATGCCGATCGACTGTTAATCAGTAATTCTGTAATCCAAAATCTAAAATCCAAAATCCAAAATCGAATGATTGTGCGCTCTTCTGCTGCGGGAGAAGACGGCGATATTAGTTCAGCGGCTGGACAATATCAAACTATTGGCCCTGTTTTCACTGAAGCAGAATTGCTCGACGGCATTAATTGCTGCCGCCAGTCTTATTGGACTTCCGAAGCTATGGCTTACCGCCGACAGCGACAATTACCCGACACCCAAATGGCTGTATTGATCCAGCCTTATATTGACAGCCAATTTGCGGGAGTCATGTTCAGCCGCAATCCTTTAGATGGTGGTTCCCAGGTAATTATAGAAGCTTTACCGGGAGGAGCCGAAGCTGTTGTCGGCGGACAATGTACTCCGGTTCATTTAGAAATTGATTTTAGTCAACCTGAATTATTAGAAAACCAATTAACTGAACTTCAAAGTAATTCAATTATTGCTCAATCGATTTTAGCAGAATTGGTGAAACAAGCCCAAGCGATTGAAGCATTTTTTCACGGAATACCGCAGGATATTGAGTGGAGTTGGGACGGGGAAAAAGTTTGGATTTTGCAAAGTCGCCCAATTACTAATTTGCAGCCGTTTTGGACACGCACTATTGCAGCGGAAGTGATTCCCGGTGCAATTCGCCCGTTAACTTGGTCGATTAATCGGCCGCTCACTTGCGGCGTTTGGGGAGAAATATTCAAGGTGGTTTTGGGCGATCGCGCGATCGGCTTAAACTTTAATGAAACGGCAACTTTGCTAGGTTCTCACGCCTATTTTAATGCGACTTTGTTGGGCGAAATTTTTCGGATGATGGGATTGCCGGAGCAGGGTTTGGAATTTTTGCTCAGAGGGCAAAAGATGGGCAAGCCGCCTTTGGGGAAGATTTTGCCAAATTTGCCTGGTTTGTGGCGTCTGGTGCAGCGGGAGAGGGCGCTCAATGCAGAATTTAAGGGTGATCGTAGTTCTATTTTCCTCCCGGTACTGCAAAGTCTGGAGAAGGAAGAGGGAAGTTCGGCAGCGAATTCTGTAACGGATGTAACGGATGTCAGTCCGATGTCCGTCGGAAGAGGGAAGAAGGAAGAAGGAAGAGGGAAGAAGGAAGAGGGAAGAGGGAAGAGGGAAGAAGAAATATTAATGCCCAATGCCCAATTCCCAATGCCCAATTATCAATATTTGTTGGAATTGTTAGACAGATCGGAGCAAATTCAGGAGTGGCTGAAACCGATTACTTACTACAATATATTAGGGCCGATAGGGCTGGCTATTCGCAAGGCCATTTTTCGCGTTAATGATGACTGGCTGGCTAATGACAGTGCTCCTGAAATTGCTTCGGTGCGATCTTTACAGCAGTTGGCTCAGAAATTGCGGCAAGCTGCTTTTTCGCAACCTGACAAAACTATTTCAGTCGCAGATTTAGCACAGACATTTGCGGAAACTCCGGCTTTACAAGCAGATTTTGAAAAGTGGCTTGATATTTACGGATATTTGAGCGAGGTGGGAACGGATATCTCTGTTCCTACTTGGCGAGAACAACCGGAAATTTATCAAAAGTTGCTAATAACTATGGCTCAAAAAGCCGAAACTAATTTAGTTGAAAAACGTGAAATAGAATTGAGTTTTTCGCAGAAGTTGCGATTAAATAAATGTCAAGAAAGAACTCTTGTTAAAAACCAAATTAGCGAAATTTACGCGCGGTTGTTGGCTCACCTGCGCTGGACTTTTTTGGAGATGGAAGCTTGCGGATTGGCAATGCAGGTGTTTCAGAAAAGCGGGGATATTTTTTATCTGGAATTTGGGGAAATTCAGCAGTGGATTCGTAGTGGTGCGAGTGTTTCATTTCAGGATACAATTAGGGAAAGGCGCGATCGCCTGGTAGCCGATCGCGATCGCCCGATTCCCCCTGTAGTCTACGGCAATTTGCTGCCAAATTCTCAGAAAAGGGCGATCGACTCCGCAACATCGGTAACTAATATCCTCCAGGGAATTCCGGCGAGTATTGGCCGTGTCGAAGGCTTTGTCAAGATTTGCCGCACCGCGAGCACAGATTTAGGAGAAAATGCGATCGCAGTAGTCCCCTACACCGATGCAGGGTGGGCACCGCTGCTATTAGGAGCAACAGCAATTATCGCCGAAGTTGGTGGCCAACTATCTCACGGAGCAATAATCGCTCGCGAGTACAAAATTCCCGCAGTCATGAATATTTCTGAAGCTACAACTCGCTTGCGAGACGGTCAAAAAGTCCGAGTAGATGGGTATCTCGGCACTGTAGAATTGCTCGAATAAACCGGAAGAACAGTGTAAAAACTTGTTTGTAGTAACGTGAGTTTGACCGTCAGGCGATCGCCCTGGTAAACTCAAAGTGCGATCGGCATTTGTCACTCAACTTTAACTAAAGTGTAAGTAGTTGCATAAAAATAATGTACATCTTCAAAACCCCAGTTTCTTGGAGAAACCGGGGTTCAAGAAATTACCCAGTAGTTGTTAATTAGTCTCACGAACTTCCGGGGTAATTCCTTCAGGTTTTGCTGTTCTAGTCAGAAATTCCAAAATTTCGTCAGGAGTTAGGTTTGGATTCGCCTGAAGCATTAGAGCAACTACACCTGCAACATAGGGAGCAGCCATAGACGTTCCCGGCAGGAAGCCATAACCTACGTTTCCCGGCGTAATTGGAATTGTAGATAAGACTTCACGGCCGGGAGCAACCACGAAATTTGTTGGTATCGAACCAGCAGGATTGGAAAAAACTGTTACCTGTTTGCCTGGAAAACTTGTTACTGCTCCGACAGCTATTCCCAAATTATCGAAAGCATAAAATGCTGGAAAATTTGGTTCGCTAGGGTTGAATTTGTCCCTGTCATTTCCCGCTGACATCACCACAAAAACTCCTTTTTCCTTAGCATCTTCTAAGGCTTTCCGTAGATTTGGATCGAGGAACTTTGCTCCGCCTAAACTCATATTAATCACATCTGCGCCATTGTTTACCGCATAGCGAATGCCGTCAATAAGATTTGGAACAGATACATCACCTCCAACACTTCCGACCCTAATCGGCATAATCTGAGAATCATAAGCGACCCCATTCATTTCCAGTGTAGGATTGGGAGAATTGATGTCAATTCCATTTCTTTTAGCCCCAATGATTCCTGCTACGTGAGTTCCGTGAAACCCAAGCTGATCGTTTGAATCTGGGGAGACAGTAGCATCGCCATCTACAAAATCCCACCCATTTACATCATCAGTTTTTTCGTTGAGATCGTCATCAATACCATTCCCCGGAATTTCTTTAGGATTCCGCCAGATATTGCTCTGTAAATCGAGATGACTCAAGTCAACGCCACTATCCAGTACCGCAACCACCACACCTTTACCCGTGTATCCTGCTTTCCAGGCTGGGGCAGCATTGAGGAGGTTTAAGTCTCCTATGTTATTCAATTTAGCAGCACTGGTGAGCGGGTTAGCAGCATCCAACTGCGGTTTACCAGTGGCAGCCGCAACTGCCGCTGCTGCATCCACCAGTCCGTAGCCAAACAAGCTGTTGAACTTATCTGTTGCCGGTGCAGCTAAGATGCTGAGGTTGTAGGGTGTGCTGCCTACAAAAGGGTTGACGCCGAGATAATAAGTACCTGCTGATAAACCCCTAAAGAAAATTTCCTCTGAATTGTTGCCTTGCTGTTGAGGAACGCCAAGAATTTCACCAAAATCAACCTTGTTGTTATTGTTGACATCTTGAAACAGCATTAAATCCGCATCTGTACCTGTCCACATTCCCCGCAAGTTGACTTGAAGGTTGCTGGGCTGTGGGAGATCAAATTTGTAGAGTTTCGCAGGTTGGTTCTCATCAACAAAGCCATCCCCCGAACCCTTGACTCCGCTGCTGAATGTACCAAGAAAAGTAACTTGATTCAGCAAAACCTGAATTGGCTTGAAAGTTATATTCAGGTTGTAGCTGGTGTTAGCTCCCCGTACACCTTGTCGAACTAAGACAGAGTATGTACTTGGTAAAGAAAACCGACTTATCATTACTTCTGGCTCAATTCCCAAATTCTGGGAGTCATAGATTTCCTCTGGACTCAGGCTACCATCTTGATTAGCATCCCTCGCAAACCGTAAATCAGCGTCCGCACTTAAACCATTGAGTTCTAATGTGATACTACTGGGTGTGTCAGTGGTGAAAGTGTAAATATCTTGGAAGTTGTTTTCACCTACGAAGCCATTCAGCCTAATTGAATTTTTCAGAGTACCCAGGTCTGTTAATCCTACTGCTGCTTTTCGTTCGGTTTGGGGTACAAAAGAGTCATTGCCACTACCACCAATTAGCGTGTCTCCACCCACATTGCTAACCGAACTATCTTGGTCATCAGAACCTGTAAGTATGTCGCTGCCTTGACTACCGTGCAGCGAGTCTGTTCCTTGACCTCCAACGAGGGTATTGTTCCCAAAGTTGCCAGAGATGAAGTCATCAAAGTTCCCGCCCAATAGAGAATCGTTACCGCTACCTCCTAACAGGAAATTCTGACCGCCACCGCCATCGCTCGATTCTGGAGATACCGAACCAATCACAGTATGATTACCTTGTAAAGCCCGCAGTCCTCCGCTGATGGGATTTAAAAGTCCTGGGGTTAGCCTGAAGGAATCAGAATTGGGAGTTAGATCTAAAAAATTACCGTCACTGCTGGAACTACTCATCATCAGATGCTCCTGGTCAGCTCAATAGGTATATCTTATCTATGGAAAAAGTTTCAACCATGAAATCGCAAAGTTTTTTAATAATACTCAAAGAAAATTCTTAGGACTCAGGCAACAATCCTATGGATAGGTTTAACCCCACATCTTGCACCATTCTCAAGAACAGGCAAGATGCCCGTTCCAGAAAGAGTAGATTTTCTTGTAAAACAGGCATCTTGCCTGTTCCTAAAAGGCTAATTGAGAATGGTGCAAGATATAAGTTTAACCCCACATTCCGCAGGTCTTAACATTAATTGGGGATTTATTGGTAAGAGATGGCTGTAATTCTTTTTCTACAAACCGAACGCTGATATGTAGAAAAATGAGTTTTTATTAAGGAGTGTTTCTGGTTGCTCGATAGTCATTAATTATCGAGAATATGTTGGAATTAAATTTCTAGAATGATGTTTGATCGTCAACATATTTTTGACTATGTTAAGAACTGCATAATGTGGGTTTAACGACGGGTAATTGCCCTAAAAAACTCTATATAACGCAAGTTCGAAGCGGACGAGTGCAACGGTCAATATAGAGGGTTTCTGAAGGTGAGTTCGACGGCGGAAATCCGAATTAATTAAAAGTGTAAATAGGAGCCTCTATGTCATACATAGATAGCTTTTGATCCTGGTATGTATACGCAATTAGACTTGCTACTAAATTCACCATAAAATTAGCAACGTTGCGAGGGTAGTAAGGAGTTTTTTTATGAAAAAGTAAAAACTAGAGTGAGGACTTCAGTCCTCACTACAAAACTATCGGGAACTGCTACTTTCCTACACTAAGAAATTCTGGACAACATAGTTCCCCACATTTCTACCCGCACTCAAGCCATTTACGTTAGCACTCATGAAATGGATGCCTCCGTAAATGCGACTCATGCCCGATTCGTCGGCCGCTTCGCTGAAGTTCTGGTAGGTTCGCAAACTGTTGACAGATTGATCTCCCCGATCGGCAAAGCCGTAATCCGAACCAAATATAGAACTCATAACGGCATCGGCTGCACCGCTAAAGGTACTGTGACCAGACGTGTACTCAGGGAACGGCGGAGTAGTTATCAGCGGAGTCCATAGGGGGTCGGCTGTCGTGTTGGGATTGTTGTCTGTGTCTGCTTGGCGAATAGCTGTCACCGGCCGCCACAAGTTGTACTCATACTTGGTATCCCAGCAACTAATAGCTGCATCGGCGAGAGCAATATTCAGCATGGCAAACAAGCGGGCGCTATCTTCCAGGGATGTGGCGGTGAGAGTTGCTGTTTCTTCGGCGATTTGATTCCAGTGGCCCGGAGGCGTAAACGTCCCAGCGCCGTTAGCCCAGAATTTGGCGATCGCAGTTTGGTCTGGGGTGCGGGTGAGGCTGTCACTTTTACCGATTTCTTTGACGTAGTTCACTTCCTCTGCGTACTTGGCGCTGTCAAGGGCGGGCGGGCCTGCCGGGCGGAACTGAGAACCGCTAGTCATGGCAAAGGGAGTAACTTCTCCCCACTGTGGCGCCAGCGCGGCGGCAAGGGCAGGGGGAGTCGGCACCCAACTACCGGGGTCGGTTTTGGGGGTGTACTGCACTACTTGCGTGATGCCGTCTGTACTCCGCGAACTGATAATTTGCTCAGCAACTTGCTGTCCGAGGGCAATCCCGTCTTCTTTAGCTTTGCCATCGGTAATTTTAGCTAAAGACGATGCGTATACTTCGTTGAATGTGGCTGCTTGCGCTGGGTAGAGGCTGACTAGGGTGCGGTGGGCTGCGGCTGCTGTGGCGGCTTCTGCTGATGTGCCTGCTGGTGCATCTATGTTGACCTGGTAATGGCTGTATTTTTTGCTGATCGAGTTAACAGCATCGTGAATGGCTGCGTGAACCATTGCCATGTTGCGGGAGGCGAGGGGAGGCGCGGTGTTGCCTGTCCGCACTGCATTCAGCATGACTCCGTTCCACTCAATGACAGGGTTTCCCGATAGCTGACTTGTGAATTGGTCGCGGTTGATTGTGTTGCTGTTGACTCCCGCCAATACTACTAAATACTCGCCCGTGAGTTTGTCTTGAATTATAGTGCTGTTGCTGTTGGCGCCGGTGCCTTGCTGGATGTTTAAATCTTCAAAGCTGAGGCCGTCTAGCAATCGAATTTTGTCATTGCCGTTGGCGAAGTCGGCGATGTAGTCGGCGACAGCTACAGTTGGGCCGCCACTGCCTTTAGCAATGGCAAATATATCATCGCCTGTGCCACCGCTGATGGTATCGCTACCTACGCCTGCGTAGATGAGATCGTTGCCGGAATCGCCACCAATTAGGTCGCTGCCTTTGCCTCCCCAGAGGATGTCATTGTCTGCACCACCAAGAATCGTATCGTTACCTTGGTCGCCGCAGATTTTGTCTTTGCCTACATCGCCTTCTAGATAATCGTCTCCGCTGTTGGCATAAATTATGTCGTTGCCATCCAATCCGTTAAATCTGTCTGGTTGGGTGGTTCCTTCAAGATAGTCAAATTTAGGACTAGGGGTGAGGGATGCCATGTTTCTTTATTGGATATTTTGATTAAAGCCCAAAGGTTAGTACCGTCTGTAGATGCTTAGGTGTGTTTACCCCTGATTTAATAATATTAAACTTTCTGGTTGATAAGTAAACGCCACAACCAAGCTTTATTTAATATTTAACGGGCTTTTTATGAAGTTGGGCGCTTTGAATTTGCGTAAAAATACAGATATTAAAACTGCATTAGATACTGCAACGTTGTTAATTCTTTATAAAAAAACGGTTTTTTTATCTTTAGAGCAAGATAATTTTTACCAGCATAAAAGGTGCGGATTGTGTAACTAAATAAGTATATGTTGATTAAGCACTTCTCAAAGCTGCGATCGGGTCGAGTTTGGCGGCTTGGCGGGCGGGGACAACGCCGAAGAAGAGACCAACTGCACCGGATACACTGACCGCAAGGGCGATCGCCACGGGTGATATTCCAGCTTGCAATGGAGTGAAATTACCTACAAGCAAGATACCACCAACACCTACGCAAGTACCGACTATCCCTCCGGCAGCAGATAAAATCACAGCTTCGACAATAAATTGAAATAAGATATCTTGGTGGGAGGCGCCGATCGCCTTTCTGAGCCCGATTTCCTGAGTGCGTTCGCTGACGGACACCAGCATAATGTTCATAATCCCAATGCCACCGACTAATAGGGAAATGCTGGCAACAGCAGTTAACATCAGAGTCAAAGCGCCGGAAATTGCCCCCATTCTTGCCATTAAATCCTTCTGATTTCTGACAGTAAAGTCATCTTCGGTAGTAATTTTGTGCCGCAATCTCAGCAAGTTTTCCACCTGAAATTGCGCCGCGTCCATTTGCAATTCATCTTTAATCGAAATAAATATCGACGTGACAGCTAAACCATAGGGAGATTTGCCCCCGACTATGCGATTGGCCATTGTGGCGAGCGGCACAGCGGCGGAATTATCAAAATTCGTACCAAAAGATGTGCCTTTGGGCGCCAATACTCCAATTACTTTGAGGCTGACATTTTGGATACGCACCTGTTCGCCCAAGGGATTTGTATTGCCAAAAAGTTTCTCCGCTAATTCTGAGCCTAGAACCACAACTTGGTTACTTTGCTTAACATCGAGTTCGGTCAAAAACCGCCCTTTTGCCATTTCAAAGCTTCTGACTTCTAGAAATTCGGGAATCGTGCCAAAAATTAGAGCCGAAACATTTTTGTTGCTGTAGCGAACAATCTCTGAACTGTTAAGTTCTGCTGACACGCCTTGAACGGATGGGACTTGAGTTGCGATCGCCTTTGCGTCTGGCAGTACGAGAGTCTGAGGCGCACTTGAGATGGTACTTCGCCTAGCGTTCGGTACTCCCGGCCTGACGATTAATACGTTTGTACCCAGGGATTGAACTTGTCCTGCTACAAATTTTTGAGCTCCTTCTCCAATTCCAATCATGGCAATTACTGAAGCGTTGCCGACAATCATGCCAATCATTGTTAAACTGCTGCGAGTTTTGTTGGCTAGTAGTGTTTGACCGGCCATTTTGACGCTTTCAATGAAATTCATACTTTGTTATGAGTTATTAATTATGAGTTATTTTTATAACAGCAAACAGTCAACCGTCAACCGTCAACAGCAAACAGTCAACAGTCAACCGTCAACAGCAAACAGTCAACAGTCAACAAACTAATTAAGCACTTCTCAATGCCACAATCGGGTCTAATTTAGCAGCTTGTTTTGCAGGTACGATGCCAAAAAATAAGCCGATGCTGCCGGAAACACCGACTGCAAGTGCGATCGCCATTGGGGAAACACTAGCTTGCAGGGGAGTAAAAGCAGCGACTACAAGCACGCCACCGATACCGAATCCAGTGCCGATCGCCCCGCCTGCTGCTGACAAAATCACAGACTCGATCATAAATTGAATCAGGATATCTTGCTGAGATGCCCCGATCGCCTTTCTCAATCCAATTTCTTTGGTGCGTTCGGTAACAGAAACCAGCATGATATTCATAATCCCGATGCCGCCTACAAACAGCGAGATTGCCGCCACGAAAGCTAACATCAACGTCAAAGCACCAGTAATACTGCCCAAAGTATTCATTAAATCTTTCTGGTTACGAACAGTAAAATCGTCTTCTTTAGTAATTTTGTGCCGCAACCTGAGCAAGTTTTCTATTTGAAATTGGGCTGCTTGCATCATAGTTTCATCTTTGATAGCAACAGAAATAAATGTTACTTTTGTACCGTAGGGAGACGATCGACCAACAATTCTATTTGCCATTGTTGTCAGCGGCAAATAAACATTCATATCTTGATTGTCTCCAAAACTTGAGCCTTTAGCCTGCATGATACCAATCACTTGAAAACTCGAGTTTTTAATGCGAATGTATTGACCAATTGGCTGTGTATTGCCAAACAATTGTTCGGCAGCTTCCGATCCTAAAGCAACCACATTTTCTTGTCTTTCTAAATCTAATTTGTTTAAAAATCGACCTTGACCAACATCAAAGCTTCTGACTGTCAGAAATTCTGGGGTAGTTCCGACAATGGAAGATGAGACATTTTTGTTGCGGTAGGTAACCAGTTGACTGTCATTGAGAGTTGGTGCGACTTCTTGGACAGAAGGAACTTGAGATGCGATCGCCTCTGCATCTTCCACTACTAAAGTCTGAGGTGGAATCACCGGGCGGCTTTGCGCTTCAGGACTTCCGGGAATAATAAATAGCAAGTTTGAACCCAGAGAGTTAACCTGTCCTTCGATAAATGTTTGAGCTCCTTCTCCGATACCGATCATCGAAATGACAGAAGCATTGCCTATGATAATTCCTAACATCGTCAAGGTGCTGCGAAGCTTGTTTGCCATCAAAGTTGTGACGGCCATTTTGACGCTTTCAACAATATCCATAATTTTTAGAAGGAAGAAGGAAGAGGGAAGAAGGAAGAGGGAAGAGGGAAGAGGGAAGAGGGAAAAAGGAGCAATCATGAAATAACAAATAACAAACAACCAATTTGCCATTCACAATTCGTAATGCCCTCGGCCCTCGGCCCCATGCCCTATTTCTGATTCTTGATAATATCCTCTAATTTTTTACCTTGAGGAAGTTCCGTAAAAACGCGATCGCCCGCTTTTGCACCCTCTAAAATCTGAATCTTGTTACCAATAGTCGAGCCAACCGTAACAGGCTTAAACTTCGGCTGCTGTTTCTCATCGGGAACTAGCACACCCGTTTGACCTTTATTAGTCACAATTGCTACCGTCGGCACAACTAAAGCATTGCTCAGCTTTTGACCGACAAATCTCAAATCTACATTCATCCCTGATTGCAGCGAGTCTTTGCCGGTATCAATGGCAACTCGCACTTGAAATAGCGTCACATCCCGTTCCTTAACTGCTTCAGGTGCAATTAACTTAACGCGACCTTTAAACACTTTATCTGGATAAGCATCGGCGACTATTTCAACTTCTTGCCCCGGTTTAATTTGACTGATATCAGCCTCCGGGACTTTCGCCAAAACTTCCACATCTCTAGCTAAAGCGACAATCGATGTCGAAGTTGCCGAAGTAGCTTCCGAGGCGGAAGTTGCGGGAGTTACAAAAGCTCCTTGGATGGCGTATCTTTGGGTAATAATTCCCGCAAAAGGAGCGCGAACTTTCGTATCTTCTAACTGCACTTCTTGAAAGCGAACTTGAGCTTGAGCTTCCTCTAATTCAGCTTTAGCTTGAGCTATTTCTTCGGGGCGAGAACCGTTTTCTTGTGCGTTCAATTGACTTTTGGCTTCAGCAACTGCTGCTTCGGCTTTGGCGATTTCTTCTGGACGGTTGCCGTTTTCTAGCTGCGCTAATTTGCTTCTAGCTTCGGCAACTTCTGCTTCAGCTCTGGCAATTTCTTCCGATCGCGTGCCGTTTTGCAATTGATTCAATGCTTGCTGCTCGACTTGCACAGCAGCTTGCAGTTGCTGAATTTGGGACTCCCGACTTTCTTGCAGTTGTTGCAGGCGTTTTTGAGATTCTATTAATTTAGCTTGAGCAGTACGATTTTCTTTAATTAATTCATCAAGTTTATCTTTAGCCAGAGCACCTTCTTCAACTAAAGGTCGATTGCGTTCCACCCGTTGAGCTGTTAGTTCGGCTTGGGCTTTACTCGAGTCAATTTGCGTTTGTGCTTGGGCAATTTCTTGTTTTACACTGCCGGTTTGAGCATCTGCTAAACGAGCTTGAGCTTGGGCTAAACGAGCTCGCCCTTGGCTGACTTCTTCTACGCGGCTGCCGGCTCGCAGTCGCTGCAACCCTGCTTGAGTTTGCTGCAAGCGAGCTCTGGCTCCTGCCACTTCTTCAACGCGGCTGCCGGCTTGGACTTGCGCGAGACTGGCCTCGGCTTGCTCTAAGCGCGCTCGGGCGCTGGCGATGTCTTCCGATCGATTCCCGGCTTCAATTTTGGCAAGTTTTGCTCGCACGCTGGCTTCCCGGGCTTTAGCTTGAGCTAGTTGAGCTTCTACATCGCGGCTTTCCATACGCGCCACGATTTGTCCTGCTTCGACTTTATCACCCTGTTCGACAAATAATTCTGCGATCCGGCCGGAGCCTTTAGGGCTGAGATTCACGCGCTGTACGGGCTGCACCGTCCCGCTGGAGGTGATCCGCACCGTGAGGTTTTGCGCTTCCACCGGCACTGTCATAGTGGCGATCGCATCTACTTTCGGCTGCGATCGACTTTTTGCTATATATATTGTGGTCGGTACAGCTAGCAACCCGGCTGCAACCAACCCAATCGCCCACCGCTGCGGTTTGCGCGCGGGTTTCTTCGGAGACTGCTTTTGGGCGGTTTTTTTATCTGCAATTTTGGTCTCTGCGGCCTTGGTGTCTACAGTCTGAGTATCTTCCACCTTGACCTGAGCAGTTTCCTTTTTAGGGCTAACGATCATACCGACTCACCTAATTTAATCTCAGGATTACCTTAAAGGTAAAATTTTTGCTGATGCTTGGCATCGTCTTTCAGACTCATCCGATCGGGTGATTTATAAAAAGTTCCCCAACCAGCACCTGTAAACAATTATAGCTAATCTTTGCAAGTTATTAAAAAATGTTAAGTTTTTTCAGCCAAAAGAGGTGGATCTAAACAAAATCGCTCCTGGCTGCTGGCAAATAAAAATATATTTTAATAAAAAATATCATTTTTGGGATCGAGAAGCGCGATCCTCAGCAGCAACAAAGGCGGATCTGGCAGCGGGCGATCGACTACAGTAGGTCATTGCGGACTCGTGTTAGCGATCGCAGCGCGATCTGCCAGTGCGAATCTCGCAACGGCACAGTATGGACACACTTATTCTCATAAACCCGGTTTCACGGGTAGCGGTGCGTAAGTCCTGAATACATATCCGCCCGGTGTCCACAACAGGTTAAAATATTTTCCAAATCCCCTTAAAAATGGAAAATCAAAATAATGAATCGTCCTCAAAGCGTTACAGTTCTGGCAATCTTGCAGCTAATTAGTGGCGTATTCAGCCTGCTTGACGGCTTGTTCATCTTACTTTTTGCTGGCATTTTTGGCGGTATCGGTGCGGCTGTCGGCGGGGCGAAAGTTGGCACTGTAATCGGCGGCTTCATTGCAATTTTTGCGGGAATCAGTTTTATTTTAGGCCTCCTCTCCTTACTCTTAACTTGGGGTTTGTTTCAACTCAAAAATTGGGCTTGGACTGGAACATTAATTGTCCATATCATCGCCACCACCGCGCAAATTGCCAAAATGTTGGGCAGCGGCGGTACAGCAGTCAATTTTTTAACTCTGGGTTTTGCAGTAGCTAGCATTTACTACCTGCTGCGGCCGGATGTTAAACAAGCATTTCGTGTTTGATTTCCTTTTAATTAACGGTACTGAATTCTGGGATCTAAAAAAGCATAGGAAATATCAACCGCCAGATTAATCAGTACAAAAGTTACAGCCACAAAAATTACTCCTCCTTGGACTATTGGGTAATCCCGTGTCAGAATACCACTATAAATCCAAGAACCAATTCCCGGCCAGGAAAAAATCGTTTCAGTCAGAATAGCGCCGCCTAAAAGAGTGCCGAACTGCAAACCGATAGTTGTGACGATCGGCAAAAAGGCATTTTTCAAAGCGTGTTTCAAAATCACCCAATATTCCGGTAATCCTTTCGCCCTCGCAGTGCGGATGTAATCTTGAGAAAGCACTTCCAGCATTGCAGAACGAGTGATGCGAGCTATAATCGCCAGGGGAATAGTTCCTAAAGTCAAAGCTGGCAGGATTAAATGGGCGATCGCATCCCGCAAAGCCGCCACATCCCATCTCAGCAACCCATCCAAAACATAAATACCCGTAATCGACTTAAAACCAAACCCCAAATCTACACTAATGCGCCCGCTAGGAGGCAGCCATTTCAGATAAACAGCAAACAAATAAATCAAAATCAATCCCAACCAATACACCGGCAAAGATACGCCAATTAACGAACCGCTCATCGCGAGATTGTCCAGCCAGCTATTTTTCCGAACCGCCGCCACAATTCCCGCCGGAATTCCGATAACCAGTGCCACCAACATCGCCACCACAGACAGTTCAAAAGTAGCAGGCCAGCGACTTGTAATTTCATCAATTATGGGAATACCGCTAATAATACTATTTCCCAAATCGAAGCAGATCAAACTCCATAAAAAAGCAAAATATTGCAAAGGCAAAGGCTGATTCAGACCCAACCTTGCTCTCAAAATTTCCACTTGTTCGGGAGTTCCACGTTCTCCCAAAAGCACTGTAGCTGGGTCTCCCGGTATCAAATGCAAAAATATAAATACTAGCAGAGTGATTCCGAAAAGGACTGGCAAGAGTCCCAGCAAACGTTTAACAATATATTGAAACATCAGTTGAGTTCATTCACCTTGCAAATTTGCCAAAATCCGATCAACCGTTTCTTCTACCGTTAGATTGGTTGAATCCAGCCAGTAGCCAAGGCGAGGAGTTTCGGTACGGAGAATGCGATCGAATGCATAAACCATTGTTTCGTTGGCATATCCGGTTTTCGTTCTTGCTGCATCCCGTGCAGCTACAACTTCTGCCTTCGGGCACAGAACGATCGCGGACAACGGCACATCGTCGAAAGTGGCAAGTACCTCAGCCAGTGCCGAACCAATGATTATATCTTGATAAACGACCGTAAAACCAGCCTGGAGATAGTGTCGCGCTGCCATTGCTGCCAGGTGATACCGCAGTTGAAGCTGCTGATATGCCTCTGCTGACAAATTTAACGCCATTTGGGCCTGTCCATTCACAATCATGCG
>NZ_JAUBQQ010000026.1:18272-66386 GCF_036701335.1 Microcoleus sp. Pol12B5
TACCGCAGTTGAAGCTGCTGATATGCCTCTGCTGACAAATTTAACGCCATTTGGGCCTGTCCATTCACAATCATGCGACGAAAGATATCGCCGCGAAGGTGGACACTTTTGGGCAACCGTTCGGCAAGTGATTGGGCCACACTTGATTTTCCGGCAGCCATGTTCCCGGTAATCAAAATAATTTGTGGCTGATGATTTGCAGGTTGCTGATTGCTCTCCATACCGTTTGTTAAGGTAAATTCATGTAAAGTATGATAACCGAGGAGAGGTGTCTCGATCTAAGCTCTCAATTTTTGCTTATTTCCTCAAAAGACTCAGACCCCAAAGGACTCGGAATCCAACCTTGAATATTCTTGCGTTTTCCTAAAAGCGGCTGCGAATGTACGATCAGCAAACGCACAGCTTCCCCATGCAAAATCTCGCTAACTTCCGCATTAGATTTGAGATTTGAGATTTGAGATTTGAGAACAAAAATATGAATCACAAAGTAAATTTATGTAAAGGATGAAGAACCAAAGAGAAGATATTTTACAACAGTGACATACTTGCAGCCATACTTACGCAGACATAGGCTATTGTAAGATTGATTTTCTTTTGGGGTAAATCTTGCAGGCGATCGCACTAGCGCCAGACAAAAACGAGCGATCGCACTTTTAACTGCAATCTAGACATTTTGTTACAGAAATTAATTTCAGAGGTGTATTATGCATTGCTCAACAATATCAGCACGCGCGATCGCATTTATCGACACTCAAGTAGAAGAGTATCAAAGTCTAGTTGCAGGAGTAAAACCAGGAACAGAGGTGGTGGTTATGGAAGCAACAGGAGATGCGATCGACCAAATCACTCAAGTCTTAGCAACTCGCACCAATATTGACAGCATCCACATCATTTCCCACGGAAGTCCAGGCAATTTGCAACTGGGCCAAACAAGACTGTGTTTGGATAACCTCAAAACTTACGAACACCAATTGCAGCAATGGCGACACGCCTTAACTCCAGATGCAGACATCCTGATTTACGGTTGCAGCGTAGCATCTGACCTCACCCCCAATCCCTTCCTCCAAAGCATTGCCACCCTCACAGGTGCAAATATCGCCGCATCTGGCAGTCCCACCGGGAGTGCAGCCCAAGGCGGCGACTGGGAACTGGAAGTTACCACAGGGAAAATTAAAGCACCCACAGCGTTTAAGCCAGATGTCATGGCAGCTTACCAAGGAGTGTTGGCTGCGGGCGACTTAGATCTCAGCTTCGGTACTGGCGGATCAGTAACAACAAGTTTTAGTGGCATCTGGGACGTTCCCAGCGACGTAGCTGTCCAATCTGACGGCAAAATTGTTGTGGGAGGGACTGCTGATGTCGTCGGTGATTTTGCCCTTTCCCGCTACAACAATGACGGCAGTCTAGATGCCACCTTCGGGACAGGTGGTAAAGTAACTAAAGATTTTGGATTGGGTTCCTCGGGTGGATCTGGACTAGCAATTCAGCCGGACGGCAAAATTGTGATGGTGGGAGGCGCCAATCAAGACTTTGGGGTTGCTCGCTACAACGGGAATGGTAGTCTGGATACGACTTTTGGAACTGGTGGCACAGTTACTACAGATTTTGGGGACGATTTCGACTCTGCTCGTGCCGCACTTATTCAGCCCGACGGCAAAATCGTCGCGGTGGGAAATAGTAAGGTTGCCAGTGTTGTCCGCTATAACAGCGATGGAACTTTGGATAGCACTTTCGGCAACGGTGGCAAAGTAACTGCCAATGTTGAAAGCACAATATCGGTGGCAGATGCAGTCCTTCAGGCTGACGGCAAAATTCTGGTAGCAGGAGAGGCGCCAAGTAATGACTTTGGAGTCATCCGCTATAACAGCAATGGCACACTAGATACCACCTTTGGGAGTAATGGTAAAGTCACCACTGACTTTGGTAGTGGTAACACATTAACTAGTCCTTTCGATGGCTACGACAGCGGATCTGCCATACTTCTTCAGCCTGATGGCAAATTTGTGATACTAGGAACCACCAATTATTTTTCCAATTATCGAGACTTTGCTCTTGCCCGCTACAACAGCAACGGTACTTTGGATACGACTTTTGGAACTGGTGGCAAAGTAACCACAAATTTCGAGGGTTCCGACACGGCGGAGGATTTAGTTCTGCAACCAGATGGCAAAATTATCGCGGTAGGACATGACGGTAATGGTTTTGCCACCGCCCGCTACAACAGCGACGGCAGTTTGGATGCCACCTTTGGGATTGGCGGTAAAGTAATTACGCAATTCCCCCTCAACATGAGCAGCCCTAATAACAATGCTTACGCAGTAACTCTCCAGTCAGACAGTAAAATTGTGGTGGCAGGCTTAGCTGGTGGTCAGTTTGCTCTTGCTCGTTACATTAGTAGTAATCTTACGCCAACCCCAACGCCTTCGCCTACTGCAACTCCTACTCCTACAGGTACTCCGACACCAATCCCGACACCTGCACGAACCCCAACTCCCACAGGTGCTGTTGCAGATACAATCCCTGAAACCACACAGACTATTGGACAACTAGCGCCTAACTTTGAATGGCTCAAACAATTCGGCACACCCAATGACGATCACTTCAATAGTGCAGCACTTGACAGTGCAGGCAATGTCTATCTGACAGGAAGCACCTTTGAGCCTTTGAGTGGCACCAATCCAAGTACAAATGCCTGGGTAGCCAAATATGACAGCAGTGGCAGTCAGTTGTGGCTCAAGCAGTTAGAGGATGGCAGTTTTTACTCTGTCATACAAGAGACAGTGAATATTGCAGTGAATAATGCTGGCAATGTCTACCTGACAGGAAGCATTAGCGTTCCACTGCCACCGAGCGGCTTTAACGCAGCCGACGCTTGGGTAGCTAAGTATGACAGCACCGGCAGCCAGTTGTGGCTCAAGCAGTTCGCCGGAACCCCTGATTTTGGTGACTATCCCTCATGCCTAGCTGTGGATAGTGCCGGCAATGTCTACATTTCAGGAACAACCGAATATACAACTTCAGGTGCAGGTGGAGGCCCCAGAACAGCCTGGGTAGCCAAGTATGACGACAGTGGCAACCAGTTGTGGTTGAAGAATGTCAATTCTGATACCCACGACATCTCCTATGGCATAAAAGTGGACAGCAGTGGCAATGTCTACCTGACGGGCATAAACTATAACTTTTCAAAAGGCTATCCACCGGATGGTGGCACCTGGGCAGCCAAGTACGACAGCAATGGCAATCAGTTGTGGTTGAAGCAATTCCCGAATATCAACTCTGAGTCCTTCTCAGGCTACCCCTCAAACTTAGCAGTTGATAGTGCTGGCAATGTCTACCTGACGGGAACAACCAATGGCGCTTTGGGAAGCCCCAATGCAAGCGGTCAAGATCTTTGGGCAGCCAAGTATGACAGCAATGGCAACCAGTTGTGGCTGAAAAAATTCGGGACTGCTAGCGATGACTCCTTTTCAGAGTTAGTACTCGATAGCGCTGGCAATCTCTACCTAACGGGACAAACTAACGGCGCTTTCGGGGATCCCAATGCAAGCGGTCAATATATTTGGGAAGCCAAGTATGACAGCAATGGCAACCAGTTGTGGCTGAAGCAATTCGGGACTGCTAGCGATGACTCCTATTCAGAGTTAATACTCGATAGCGCTGGCAATCTCTACCTAACGGGACAAACTAACGGCGCTTTGGGAGGCACCAATGCAGGCGGTCAAGATATTTGGGCAACTAAGTACGACAGCAATGGCAACCAGTTGTGGCTGAAGCAATTCGGGAGTCCTGAATCTGACTCCTCCTCAGAATTAGCACTCGATAGCGCTGGCAATCTCTATCTCACGGGACAAACTAACGGCGCTTTGGGAGGTCCCAATGCAGGCGGTCAAGATATTTGGATTGCTAAACTCGGCACAATCACAGAGGTAGTCACACCAACACCAGTACCAACACCGATACTAATATCGACGCCTACTCCCACAACAACGCCGACGCCTACTTTCCCACCAACTCCTACGGCCACACCAACGCCCTCAATCATTCCAACGCCCAATCCGACGTCAACACCAACGCCATCTGTCACGCCAACGCCAACTCCGACATCAACACCAACGCCATCTGTCACTCTGACACCAACGCAGTTCAATCCTTCTCCAATTATCGGTACTGATGGCGACGATTTCCTTGCAGGCGATCGCAGCAACGATACCATTAGTGGTAAACAGGGAAATGATACCCTCAGTGGTCTTGATGGCAACGATCGCATGTACGCTCATCAAGGTAATGATTTTCTCGAAGGTAGCAACGGGGATGATAGCCTTTACGGTGGCAAGGGCAATGATACTTTGCTTGGCAATAACGGTGAGGATGTTTTATTTGGCGATCGCGCTTCTGACAGTCTCCTTGGCGGTGAAGGGAATGATACTCTCTACGGGGGTAAAGGAAATGATACCCTATTTGGCAGCTTGGGAAATGATTGTTTAATTGGAGGTTTGGGGAGCGATCGATTCCTCTTAGGACTTGATGCTGGAACGGATACTATTTTAGATTTTGAAGACGAGAAAGATTTGCTCACACTTGCTAGCGGTATCACCTTCTCTCAATTAGCAATTACTCAAAGTAAGAGTGCAACTTTAATCCAGTTTGTGCCAACAGGAGAAATCTTGGCATCTCTGATCGCGATATCGGCGAGTCAAATTAATGCTGCCGACTTCACTTTCCTCTAAAACATGACTTACGCATAAACTCTATCTGTAGGGTGCATCTCGCTCTAAACTCTCAATTTTTGCTCACTTCCTCAAAAGACTCAGACCCCAAAGGACTCGGAACCCAACCTTGAATATTCTTGCGTTTCCCTAAAAGTGGCTGCGAATGTACGATCGGCAAACGCACAGCTTCCCCATGCAAAATCTCGCTAACTTCCGCATAAATTTTCGCCCTAGCTGCTTTATCCCCACTCGCCCTCCCCCGATCCAAAAGTCCCAGAACTTTCGGATTTTTCCAATTTCCCAAATCCGCCGTCGAACCCGGCCCGAAGTGAGGATAATAAAAATTGTCTGGATCGCCATAATCTCCAGTCCAACCCATCATAAAAGCTTGAAAGCCGGGTGGTTTGAGGCGATCGGCTAAATAAGCAGACCAATCCTTTGTCAGCAATTTTACCCGAATCCCGATCGCGCTCAAATCCGCCGCCAAAGCCTCAGCGATCGGCTTCGGCGTGGGAAAATAGGGACGGCTGACAGGCATATACCACAAATCCAAATCAAAACCGTTCGGATAACCGGCTTTCGCGAGCATTGCTTTAGCTTGCTGTGGGTTAAATTCATAATCTTTAACTTGATCGGACGCCGCCCAATTCAGCGCAGGCGGGATAAATTGCGAATCATGTTTTCCGAGTTCTCCCCAGAAAGCTTTGACTATTGCTGGCTTGTTAATTGTTTGGGCGATCGCTCGCCTGACTTCTGGTTTTGACAAAGGTTCGTAACTCGGATTTAACGCTAAATAACCGACATTAAAAGAAGGTCGCACAACAGTTTCTAAATTAGCATCTGCTTGAACCTCTTTCAATTGATCCGGCGTTAAATCCACACTAAAATCAAGTTGACCCGCTCTCAATTGAGCCAGTCTCGCCGCCGGATCGTCAACAAAACGAATTACCAATTGATTGACTTTTGGCGTGCCAGTTTTCCAATAATTCGGATTTTTCTCCAAAACAATGCGATCGCCCGATCGCCATTCCTGAAACATAAAAGGCCCCGTACCCACCGCCAGCGACCCCGGAGTGCCGTATTTAGCACCCGCTTTTTTCACCGCCGCCGGACTCGCCATCCCGAAATAACCCGACCCAATCGCCGAGGGAAAAGCAGCAAAAGGTTGATTTAAAACAAACTTAATCGTAGACTTATCAACAACTGCCACATCTTTTACCAAGGAATTTTTATCTCCCTTGAAACCACCAAAAAAATTCTTCCAAATTGGATAAGTTTTGCCAGATTCTCGAAAACCGTTAGGATTTTTGGCATCCCACCAGCGATCCACATTAAACTTAACAGCTTCCGCGTCAAAATCCGTACCGTCGTGAAACTTTACCCCGGAACGCAACTTAAAAGTCCAAGTTTTGCCATCTTTAGAACTTGACCATTCAGTAGCGAGACTCGGCTCAAGTTCCACAGTTCCCGGTTTGAAATCAGTCAAGCGATTGTAAATTTGGTCGATAACAATCACCGAATTGCCATCAGTAATATTTCCCGGTTCCAGATTGACCGGCGGCCCACCCGCACCGTAAACTAAAGCCCCAGCCGGAACCGCAGCAGGAGTTGGCCCAGTTGGATAATTATTGCTAACCGTGTTTGAGGACGTGCCACAATTTGATAAAATTACAGCCATCCCAAAAACTATACTTAATAAAACTAAACGCCAAGCTTTTAACAATCTCATTTCAATAGCTCCGGTTTAATAGGAAATTTTACTCATATCAATAAATTCTAATTTGCTCTTTCTCTCCCCTCTGTGGTCTCTGCGTTCTCTGCGGTTCATTTAGTAAATTCTATATTAACAACCCATCTAAATTAACAAACCAAATAAAGCAGCCTGATGATATCATGCTGGATGGCAAAATCTAAACCCACACATTTACATTAGGTGACGTAACCAGCATGAAAGCCAACGTTTTCGCCCCAGCTAGAGGGGTCATTCGATTGTAGATTTTAGATTTCCTCCATGAATGTGGGGGGGAGCATAAACATTCCTTTTCACACCCAAAATATTTTTGAATATCTGCATATAACAACCCGATTCAGAATTCGCCAACATCAAGATTTTTCTCTTTCTCTGCGCCAAGAGCGCCCTCTACAGTTCGTCGAAAAAAATTTACACTTCAAGCAATATGATGGCTATATGCGATCGCACCCACCCTACAAATCCAAACTTTCTTCACCAATAGTTCCCAGTTCCCCGCTACCCAGCAACTCTTCCTCCTCTACCTCCTCACTCCCAGAGTCGAAACTTTCCACCACAAACGGTAAACCAGCCGCCATCAAACCCCGTTGAATCAGTTCCGGCGTTTCCTCAAACAAAACAAATAGCGGATGAACCGCTTCAGCTTCATCACTGTAAATATGCCTGTAGCGGTATGGCATCACCCATTCGTAACCTTTGTCCAGCCAAACCTGAGACTGCCGCCAGCGGCCAAGCAACTCAGAAAACTCTTCGCCCGGACGATGAATGAAAATCAAAATTTCCACTCCAATTTTAACTTTCCATTCAGGATCGCACATCAAAATCGCCAAATCGCAGGGCAAACAAACTGCCTGTCCGGGCGATATGCTAGTGCCGCTGCTTCCGGCATAAGAAACCCCGTCTCGCAAGCGCGCAATGGGCAAAGGAATTGTGATTAAACTCTCATGGGCGCGGCGGATACTCGGAATCATTTCCATGTAAACCCGATATTTTTTCAGCAGGGCGATCGCGGCCGAAGATTCGCTGTACTCTGCTAGTAAAGTCTCGTAATGTGATTGTTTAACAGACATTTTCAAACCAAAGAATAAGTAATTACTAATTGCTGCTAATTGCTAATCGATCGCTTCTCGTTACCAGCAAGACTCCATTTGTGACAACTTAAGCTCAAGTTCCCCCCTTTGGGGAACTTGAGCTTGCCTCCAGGCCTTGGTGTGTAACGCGAACAGCGATTTAAGCATTGATTGCTCTGGGCTACCAATGCCTGGAGAATGCTTACAGCCTTTTTATTTACAAGGTTTGAGCCATTTGCCGTCTCAAGATTAAGCCCGATACAATGCCTCTTTCTCATTTTATGCCGCTCGCCTGAACTTGATCTGAGCCAAAAAGGTAATCTGGTCTGTAGGGTCTGACTCTGCGAGCAACATGGGAAAACGACGTACTATAAATCCAGATCGTATTCGCCATCGGAATGTACCAGTTCGCCTCAACTGAAGTGATCGCAGCCAGAGTGCAAGAATTGCTGTCAATTCTCCAAGCTCAAGATCGCCACGCAGCAATCTGATAAATCATAAGATTGCTCATAAGTCAACCTAAAACCTAAATTTTTACAAAAATCGGCTAATTTTAAAGACTTGTTAAAGTAATGAGGGGTTGTACCCCCCATAAGTTAGAGTCAGATATTATAGATGCACCCTGATGGCTTTCCCGTTCCACAAGAGCGGGATTTTTATTATTGGAAAGCCGGAGCGTTAAGTTTCACAATACCTACTACAGATAAAATGACGTGGGGATGCCAAGATTAAAGATATAGCAGAGCTAAAGCTCAAACTAGGGCGCCGATCGATCAAACCTCACCCCTAACTCTGCGAAATAACCCAAAGGCGGTAGCATAGTTTGGGAAACGGCATCAACTGAAGATGAACTTAGCGCCAGCAACAGTCCTGCAACAGGGCAAATACACAATTAACGCGACTTTAGGGATAGGAGGGTTCGGCATCACTTACCGAGCTATCCACACCCATTTAAACCAAACCGTCGTACTCAAAACCCTCAACGAAAGTCTGCGCCAACACCCAGAATCTGCCCAATTTCAGCAGCAGTTTATTGCCGAAGCCCAACGCCTGTCGCGGTGTCAGCATTCCAACATAGTCAGGGTAATCGACTTTTTTGAAGAAGCCGGACAGTCTTTTATTGCAATGGACTACATTCCGGGCCAAACTCTCGCCCAAATAGTCGAAACCGATCAGCCGCTGCCAGAAGCCCAGGCCGTGCACTATATTCGGCAAATAGCCTCAGCCGTAAGTACAGTTCATCACAGCGGATTGCTGCACGGAGATATCAAGCCAGAAAATATTATCCGGCGAGCTGATTCTCACGTAGTAATGTTAATAGATTTCGGAATTCCCCGTGGCTTTACCGCCGGCACCAAACAAACCCACACTAACTTGCTCTCCCCCGGATACGCGCCGATCGAACAATACCTCTATGACGGTAAATGTACACCGGCCACTGACATCTACGCGATCGCAGCCACCCTCTACTACTTACTCTCCGGCGTGGCCCCCGTAGCAGCACCCCTGCGCGATCGCATCCCCTTGACTGAGTTACGGCAATTTCAGCCCAACCTCAGCCCAAGAATCGAGCGAGCCATCCTTCAGGGACTCGAAATCGACCCCCACAACCGCCCTCAGACAGTGGAAAATTGGCTCACCATGCTGCAAGAAACAGAGCGAGTATCAGTAAAAAGAAAAGGCAAGCAAAGTCTAAGATTGCCCGCACCTCCCCCGCCACAGTTGACTTTTGTGGCATTTGTCGTAACGGCTGCAATTGCAGGCTGGATGGGTTTTGACCTAGCATCGCACTACAACAGCACCAGTCTCAGTAATAGTCCCAAAATTGAATCCTTCCCATCTCTCGAAGATTTGCTCAAATCCCGCGATTTGTCAGAGCCGATGTTCGGACAGCCGTCTGTCGAAAGCACCCCTCTCTACCCCATCGAACTCAACAAGCGTCCCAAACCCCCCTTAGACAGCAGCAACATTCCCGAACAGATCGACGAACCCTCAGAAACTAGCGCCGAACCTTCTGAGTCCCCAAGCCAGGAAACTGGCGCTCCAGATCCCGAAGCGGAACCTGAGCCATCGCCGACGCCCGATCCCGCAGAGGAGCCTTCTGAGTCTCCCATTCCAGAGCCTCAAACCGAAATCAAGCCATATCCCCAACCAGAAGCCGCACCAGTACCTGAAGTTGCGCCCCTGCCGCCAGAACCGCCCGCCGCACCTGCCCCGCCTGCCCCTGAGAGTGCTAGCGCTGAAACCTTGCCGCCGTCGGAATCCCCGTCGCCAGTAATAGCCTCGCCGATCGAGCGATCGCCTGAGTCTGCGATACCGAGCCGCAGTGACAACAATTCAGATAGTTCGATCGCACCTGAGTCACCACCCCCTGTTGCAGATCCCACGATGCCTTTTCCCGAACCTGCGACAAATTAATATGGTTTTTGTTGGTTCAAAGTGCGACAACAACTTGGTTTTATAAGTCAGCAAATATCCGTTCAGTAGTTGAAATAATAAGGTTATACCTAGCAAACGACTATCTTCCAAAAACTTTGGTAGAATCTGAAAATCCCAACAGTCGCCGTCTGAGTTTATCGACTATTTCCTATTCCCTCTGCCATCCAAATGCCCGCAAAAAAATGCAGGACGGTTTCCTATTTTGATTTAAATTATGTTAGAATATGTGCGCGGCGCTGAGGTGGTGTGATGTCGCGTATTAATACTGCCAAGCTGCAAACATTTTGGTACAAAGCAACCCCAACCTCGAATTTGAGCCAGTCTAAGCGAGGCTTTTGTGCTAAGCCGTGGCGCGTTAGACTGTTCTAACTCTCAACAATCCCATCCCCGACACTCGGGGTGGGAGTGTCAATTCCCCCAAACTTCCTTCCTTTGGGAGCAAGCATCATCGGGGACAAGCAAGTTATAATTTGTTGCGGAAGCGCACAGAGATTTTTTATGAGTAAACCCCCAGTTCATGCTTTTTTTGTAGGCAGAGCACTTGCCGAAGCACTGTACGAGCAATTAGAAAGCGCCGCAACCAACGCTTTCTCTGAACTCGGCAAATTTGACGCAGAACAAAGAGAACGCTTGCGGCAGTTCACCGATAGAGTTGTGGAACGGGCAAATCGAGCTTCGGATGAGGCGATGCAGACCCGAACAGGGACTGCAAGCACCACCACAATTCAAGACATCCATCCGGCAGATTTGCAAGCGACGATTGACGAGCTGCGTGCCGAAGTGGCTCTGGTGCGATCGGAACTGCAGCGTTACCGCAGCAGTTTGCCTTAACGCTCGATTCGACCACAACTATTATTTACTACGTGAGCGCATTGCTTTGCGCTCCTGCGCTCCTACTTTCAATCAAAGCAACAACATAAAATAAGCAATTTGGGAACCCAAGTGTCTGCTCTCCTTGATAACTCTGTTAATCGCCAGCGCTCCCCCAAGCACACTGGCGAAGCCGATGAGCTAAAAACTGCTAGTAAATCCTACAAAAGTAAAGCTTATCGCTGGAATCGCGAAAAATATTCCCGGAAGCGGCGCTTCTTCGACATTTGGGCCTTTGTCTTGCTCTGGCTGGCTTCCCTCTGGCTCGACAGCAAAAATTGGAGCTACTGGGGAGGCGTGACTGAAGAAAAGAAAGTTGCCAGACGCCGCTTTCAAGCTATCTGGGTTCGAGAAACACTCTTGGATTTGGGGCCAACTTTCATTAAAGTTGGGCAGTTATTTTCCACCCGCGCCGACTTGTTCCCAGCAGAGTTTGTGGAGGAACTTTCTAAGCTGCAAGATAAAGTCCCTGCTTTCAGCTACGAGCAGTTAGAAGTAATTGTCGAGCAAGATTTAGGCAAGACAGTTCAAGAACTCTACCGCAGCTTTGACCCGGTGCCTTTGGCTGCTGCAAGTCTGGGTCAGGTACACAAAGCTCAACTGCATTCGGGCCCGGAAGTGGTGGTCAAGGTGCAGCGACCGGGACTGCGGAAGCTGTTCGAGATCGATTTGCAAATTCTTAAGGGAATTGCCCGCTACTTTCAAAACCATCCTAAGTGGGGCCGCGGCCGCGATTGGATGGGGATTTATGAAGAATGCTGTCGCATTCTGTGGCTGGAAATTGACTATCTCCATGAAGGTCGCAATGCTGATACTTTTCGTCGCAATTTTAGCAACTGTGACTGGGTGCGGGTGCCGAGGGTTTATTGGCGGTACGCGGCTCCGCGAGTGCTGACTTTGGAATACCTGCCAGGGATAAAAATCAGCCACTACGAAGCTTTGGAAGCGGCCGGTATCGATCGTAAATTAATCGCTCAGTTGGGCGCAAAAGCTTATTTGCGCCAGTTGCTCAACGACGGCTTTTTCCACGCTGACCCACACCCCGGCAACATCGCTGTTAGTGCTGACGGTTGTCTGATTTTCTACGATTTTGGCATGATGGGGCAAATCCAGTCGAACGTCCGCGAAGGACTGATGGAGACGCTCTACGGCATTGCTTCCAAGGATGGACAGCGGATTATGGATTCTCTGATTAATTTGGGAGCTTTGGTGCCTACGGGCGATATGAGTCCGGTGCGCCGATCGATCCAGTATATGCTGGACAACTTCATGGACAAGCCTTTTGAAAATCAGTCTGTGAGCGCTATTACCGACGACCTTTACGATATTGCCTACAACCAACCTTTTCGCTTCCCAGCTACTTTTACTTTTGTAATGCGAGCTTTTTCTACCATCGAAGGGGTGGGCAGAGGCTTAGATCCCGAGTTCAACTTTATGGAGGTGGCACAACCTTTTGCCATGCAGCTTATGACTAATGGAAATGGCCATGATACCAGTAGCAGCATTTTTAACGAAATCGGCCGTCAGGCGGCTCAGGTGAGTTCGAGTGCTTTGGGTTTGCCTCGCCGGATTGAGGAGACTATTGACAAACTCGAACAGGGAGATTTGCGGATTCGCGTCCGTTCGGCCGAAACAGAGCGCTTGCTCCGCCGCATGAGCAGCGCTCAAATGGGCACGAATTATGCTTTGCTGATGAGTGCTTTTACTTTGTCGGCGACAATTTTGTTTGTCAGCAATCAAGTCTGGCCGGCTGTCGCTGTTGCCGTGCTGGCGGCGGGTGCAGGGTTTGCTATGCTGCGTTTGTTCAAGCGGATCGATCGTTTAGACAGGATGTCATAATGGGGCAATTTGGGATTTGAAATTTCAGGTTTGAGATTTCTCGCCAGCCAAAATTTGACCTCGAATGTTAAGTTTTGGCTGCGATACCACAAATTGCTAAAATTTACAACACTTACGCGCTTTGAGGCTAAAAACCCGGTTGCTGCCTAAGTTTTTCGCCAGATAAACCTCTGATTTTGGGTATAAATCCTGTTTTTTTTGCAGGTGCTGCTTAATTTACTGGGTTTACCGAAATTTTAAGACGGGATTACCATCATATCGATCTACAATATGAGGTCAAGGAACTGCAATTTTTTATTCCAAAACTCGCGATCGCGGGCTGCAGAATTTCAAGTCCGTTCGGGATTTAAGTTTTGGAATAAAAAATTGCACCCCATTAAATCAAGCTTTTAAGTTCGATGAGTCCAATCACCCAATCTATGAAACGCTCTTTCGCAGGTAAGACAGACACAGGGCTAGTTCGTTCCGTAAATCAGGATTCGTACTACATAGACTCTGACGGGCGATTTTTCATAGTGGCCGACGGAATGGGAGGACACGCCGGAGGTCAAGAAGCCAGCCGGATTGCGACTCAGGCGATTCAATCTTATTTGCTCGAACATTGGGAAGGGCCAGAGGATTCTCCGCTGTTGTTGGAAAAGGCTTTTTTAATTGCCAATCAAGCAATTTTGACGGATCAGCTCGACCACCCGGAGCGTGCTGACATGGGGACTACGGCTGTGGTTCTCATGTTTAGGGATGAGGGCCGACCCTGGTGCGCTAATATCGGGGACTCTCGCTTGTACCGACTGCACGGCTCTCGCTTGGAACAGATTACTGAAGACCAGACTTGGGTGGCTCAGGCTGTGAAAAGAAAGGCCCTAACTCCTGACCAAGCTCGCACTCATCCTTGGCGTCACGTTTTGTCCCAGTGTTTAGGCCGCGATGATTTGCGGGAGATAGATATTTTGCCGGTGGACGTGCAGCCTGGGGATCGCTTGCTGCTCTGCAGCGATGGCTTGACTGAAGAACTTTCCGATCCTTTGATAGCTTCGCCTCTGAAGTCGATTCGCGCCTGCGAGGGCGCCGCAAATGCTTTAATTCAAGCTGCTAAGGATAAAGGTGGACGCGATAATATTACTGTGGTGATCGTAACGATCGACCTCAAATAATATTCGATTGCCCGATCGCACCCGACCATCTAAAATCGAAAAATCGAAAAAGTGAACAATCTAAAATCTAAAATCTAAAATCTAAAATTGAATGACCCGCGTTATCGGTTTGATCAGCGGCACGTCGGTGGATGGCATTGATGCTGCTTTGGTGGATGTCGTCGGTTCCCAAACAGACTTGAAAGTGCAATTGGTGGCCGGCAAGACTTTCTCTTATCCTGCTAATTTGCGATCGCAAATTCTCTCGGTTTGCAGTGGCTCAGCTTTGTCAATGGCTGAACTAGCGGAATTAGATGATGCCATCGCCCAAGAATTTGCCACGGCGGCATTGACAATTCAAGCAGAATATGATAAAGCCGAATTAATCGGCTCTCACGGTCAAACTGTCTACCACCGACCTGCTGGGAAAGCCCAGAAAGACAGCGCCGGTGCGTTAATGGGCTACAGCTTGCAACTCGGGCGGGGCGCGCTAATTGCGGAATTGACAGGAATTACTACTGTGAGTAACTTTCGATCGGCAGACATTGCTGCCGGGGGTCAAGGAGCACCCTTAGTGCCAATAGTTGATGCCTGCCTGCTGGCGGACCCCAACCTCAGCCTCTGCATCCAAAATCTGGGGGGAATTGGGAATGTTACCTATCTTCCGGCTAGGGGAAAAAGGGGAAAAAATGACGAGTCTGAGATTTTCAGTCTTGGGGATGGCATATCCGGCTGGGATACAGGCCCGGCGAATTCCCTGTTAGATTTGGCAGTACAGCACTTCTCAGGCGGCACTAAGACGATCGACGAAGGTGGAGCTTGGGCGGCATCGGGCACTCCCTGTCAAGCTTTAGTTGAGGAGTGGCTCGCATCAGACTTCTTCCGCCAAGCACCGCCGAAATCAACGGGGCGAGAGCTATTTGGTGTAGACTATTTTGACAGGTGTTTGGTCGAGGCCCAAGGTTACAACCTCAGTCCTGCTGACGTGCTGGCCACTCTGACAGAACTGACTGTTGCCTCGATCGTTCACAGTTACCAAACTTTTTTACCGGCTATGCCCGATCGAGTTTTACTATGCGGGGGCGGCAGCCACAATCTCTACTTAAAACGCCGATTGCAATCTCAATTGCATCCAGTGCAAGTGTTGACTACTTCTGAGGCAGGCTTGAATGTAGATTTTAAAGAGGCGATCGCTTTCGCGGTTTTAGCCGCATGGCGGATTCGGGGCATTCCCGGCAATCTGCCTCAAGTGACTGGTGCCCGGACATCGGTACTTTTAGGAGAAATTAACTCTTGTTGGCACAGTTGGGCGTGATAGCATAGAGTCTGAGGGACAACGGCTGTGCGTTGTTGCACCAGCATTGTAGCCAGCAGGAAAAGCATAGGAACAGCACTGTGGCTCACACGTTTTTAATGGAATCTGGCCAATGGACGCTCGAAGGAAGCTGGATTGAGCGCAATGGCGTGCCAATTACGGTTAAAGGCAAAACTTTAGTGAGCTGGAACCGAACAGATTGGTTCAGTATGGTGACAAAGCTCGTATTTCCTGGAGGCGATCGCGAAGAGATTATTTTGCAGTACCGAGGACACCTCAACAGCGATGAACGGCAGTATACGTTTGTACTCCAACACAGCGAACTCGGCCGCGTCGAGGGCGAAGGTTGGATTGCTCCCCAGTCGATCGTCCAGCGTTATTGGGTATTGGGAGACGAACGCCAGCGGCGGACGGGTTTTGATACCCTTCACCGAGTTGATGACAACCGCTACTACCAATCTAGTGGCATCATGTCTGGTCATTACTTGACGAGTACAATGGAAGCAACTCTCGAACGTCAGGGGGAATAACTCTTTCTAGAGTCCACAGTTGCGAGTTCTAGGGATTAAGGTGAAAAGTGAAGGTTTTGCTAGTCGGAGGTCGCGCTCAGATGTCCGACTAGCGCCATTGCTGTCAAACCTCATCCGCTGCAACTAAAGACAAATATATTGAATTGTTAAAAATTTTAATGGGTTAAAAAATTAACACTTATTATTAAGAGTTATCCAATTTTCGAGTCGAGGCGCGATAAATTATCTTGACCCTGTCCGATGGTGTCGATAGACAAACTGCTTACCTCGACTTCCACATTCAGTGAAATCCACAAAGGAATTGTCAAATTTTCCTCACGTCTGTACAAATGCCTTCTACCTTCTGCCTTCGAGTGACGCCCCATCACCCCCAACTCCTTTCCGCCTGAGGGAAGAGAGTAAGAGACGGAGGTCGCCGACTGCGACTCTTTGCTACTCAACACCTGGGTTAGGTTCTAAACCCCAGTGGTGTTTCAGAAAATGGCGGTACATCGTTTCCCGCAGCATCATTTGCTCGTAAAGCTTGACCAAAAACTCCTGAGCTTGTTCGCGGCTCATGTCACTTACCTGTGTTTTGAAGGAACACAGGCTAAATTGCTGTTCCAAAGACAATTCTGCTGGTTGGCTCATGACTTTGACTCCTCTGTAAGTAAAGGTGACTTAAAAGTGAACACCTGGATTAACCAGATTTGTAAGTTGTTTCAGCGATCGACAGTTGGTTTCGGGATGCCCGATGGCCCATCTGGCTTTAGTCTATATTACAAAAGGTAACAATTATTTGACAAAATTACCATCTGTCCTAGGAAATAACTTACTTAGCGATAGAGATGGCGAGATGTCTGCAAAAGTTCCTTCCGCAGGCACATACAAGTGTATCTACTTGTCAAGAGAAAAAAGGCTCAGTACGAACCAAAAGAATTGAAGCCCTTTATACCAAATCCGGCGGAGAGAATCTCCACGAGGGGGAGAGCGGAAGAGGGGGAGAGGGGGAAATGAGGAGATGGGGAAAGGGGGAGATTTAAAATGAGGAGATGAGGAGAGCGGAAGAGGGGGAGATGAGGAGATTGGGAAAATTTCTATTTCTCTGTTCTCCCTTCTTCCGACGGACATCCGTTACATCCCGTACATTGCTCGTTGCCGAACCTTCTTCCTTCTTCCTAACTAATTCGAGGGCCCGCCATCCTGTGGTGGAGTTGCGATTCCGGGTCTGAAATTGGGAGCAGCGGGTGTAGGCGAAACCGGAGGAATGCCCTGATTTGCCCCAAAGTTACTAGGCTGCCCAGGAGTGGGGAGAGGGGATTGAAACTGATTCGGATTGAACTGCTGCTGTCCAGGAGTGGGGAGAGGGGATTGAAACTGATTGGGGTTGAACTGTTGCTGCCCCGGAGGCACAGGAGACGGCAGGGGTTGACCGGAATTGCCGATCGCAGGTGCCGCAGGAATGCCAGAATTGGGAAGCGAGGTATTGGGCAATGGGGAGGGAGCCGAACTAGGAAGAGTTGCCAGGGCAACTCGATCGCCCCCTACCTCTCTCAATTTGTCTAAAACCTCGACTACTTTGGCATATCTCGCATTTTGAGGAGCGTACAGCACCATCAACCCCGTAGGATTCTGGCTTTGGAAACTCTTTAAAACTCGATCGAGCTGTTGGTAATTAACAGGCAATTGATCGATATAAGTTTGCCCGAAATCGTCAATGCTGACAATCAGCATCTCTCGCATCTGCGTTTGTCCAGTCTTCGCTTTAGGCAAATCGACATTAATTGCTTGCTGGCGAGTCAGTTGCAAAGCCGCCAGGAGAAAAAACGTCAGAATGCAAAAGATCACGTCAATTAAAGGCACCAGTTCAATCCGAGCCTCTTCAGCAGGAGTATCTAGATTAATCTTCATCAGTTCTCAGGAGTTTTAATTATTAGAAGGGGAATCTTCAGCCGGATCGGAACCTTTCAATTTCGGCTCCCGATTCCGTTCTCCCGATTCTTGAGAATTGAGAGAACGCCTGTTCAAACCATCTGCACCAAAAGAAGAATTGCTGTATTCTGCACCGGGTGCTCGACCCTTAGCATTAGCGGCAGGCCAGTATTGCCTGTAAAGCAATTCCAGTTCATTTCCAGCTTTGCGAAATATTTTTGCCTGGTTGAACAAAAAAGCTTGAAATATCCTATAAAAAGCCAAGGTAAAAATTGCTACTACCATCCCAGATGCAGTAGTGATCAGCGCCTCGCCAATCCCCAAAGTTACGCCAGTTGTTGCCGCCGTGCCGATGTCGCCCAGACGGATGGAACTGAGCGAGTTAATCAAGCCCAAAACAGTTCCCAGCAAGCCCAGCAAAGGGGCGAGAGCGATCGTAGCTTCTAAGATTTTGTCGCCGCGGCGCATCGAAGCCAACTCTTCATCGGCTGCAGCTTCGAGTGCGAGTCGAAATAAATCTGGTTCGGGATTGTAGAGCCGCAGAGGTGCAGAAAGAAATCGCCCGATCGGCTGTCGGTTAGCTTGTCTTGCAATCTCGTTAGCCGCCCCCCAATCGCTGCGAGCCGCTTCCAGAATGCGGTTAACAATCTGCTTTTCTTTGCTCAGAAGGCTTGCCCAAAACCACAAGCGCTCGATAATTGTACTCAAAGATAGAATCGATAACACCAACAGGGGCCACATGGCGGGGCCGCCTTTTTGAAACAATTCTTGAATATTCACAATATTTTTGCTCCTGCAGTACCCACTAACTTTTGCTTCTGTTCTACTTTTTTTAACAAATCTAAGGCCATTTAATTTTAGCTATTAATGTACTCAGGACTTACGCACTCGCGACTAAAGAAAGCCGGTTTTGCGAAGGGGGCGTCCGGGTGCAACGAAGTATTTTCGTTGAGGAAACCCGGTTCCTGGGTAAGTCTTGGTAATGTTTTCTAGTGCTTACGGGTGATGGGCGGCGACTTCCTCACAATTCCTCTAAGTCTTGACACATATCTTGGAGTGACTGGTGTTGAAGGCGGCGGGAAGAGCGGCGATATTTTTTAGTTTGCAGCTTCGGTTCGTAATGCTGCGTACCATCCGACTTGGTTTGCTGTTTCAAACTCGCCTCGGCACTGCTGGAGTTTTGCTCTTGTTGCTGGCGGACGATCGCCTCTTCGAGAAACTGCAAGTAATACTCATATCGCTCCCAACCGCCCCGCACTACACAGTTAGGCTCGTCTCGGTGCGAACAGTCGCTAAACTGGCAGCTGCTCAAAGCCAGCCTCTGGCGCGCTTCTGGGAAATATTCCGCTAATTCTGAGGGATCGCATTCGAGAGCCGGCTGATTAAAGCCCGGAGTATCAGCCAAGAGTCCGCCGCCGGGGAGTTCAAATAGTTCGACGTGGCGAGTCGTATGGCGCCCGCGGCCGAGTTTGCCAGAAACAGCGTTCACTCGGAGGTTCAGGGCCGGGATCAGTTGGTTGATCAAGCTGGACTTGCCAACCCCAGAAGGGCCACAAATTACCGTTATTTTCCCTTGCAGGTGGTCTAGAAGCAAGTTCGGCAACGGGCTATGTACGGGATTTAACGGATGTAACGCATTGGCCGAATTTGGAAGCTGGGGGTTATCCTCAGAAGTCAGCAGAGATGGCTCTATTTTCTCCCCTAAGTCATTGAAATGCGGTTTCGACGCAAAAATTTCATTTTTACCCTTAGCCGGGGCTTCCTGAACTCCTACACCGCTGCGTACGCTAATAAACATGGGTTCGTAGCCCCAGCCTGAAAGTCTATCGCGCCACTGTTCCAACTCCTGGGGCGTGACCAAATCGCATTTGTTCAGGCACAAACTCACTTCTAAACCTGTAGATTCGGCTTTGACTAAAAACCGAGTTAATGATGCGGGATCTAAGTCTGGTTCAGCAAGGGCAAAAACGAGGAGAATGCGATCGGCATTAGCTACAGGCGGGCGGTTGAGTTCTGTTCGGCGCGGGAAGACTTCAGAAATTGCACCCCGGCGGTCAGTCCAGTCGGGTTCGTCTACCACCACGCGATCGCCCACCATCACCTGTTGGCCAATTTTTTTCAGTCGAGTGCGACGAGTGCACAGGAGAGTCGGAGAATCCGCGAGGGGAGCATTTTTCCCGTCAATGGAGACTTCGGGATCTAACCTCACTTGGTAGAAGTTAGCCTGAACAGCAATTACAGTACCGACAATCGAGGCTGAATTCAGGCTCATCCTGCTTCCTTGTCTTCTGGGCGCTGCACTTTCATTGAAAAAAAGCCCGACTCCGGCTGAGCCGCCACAAATTGCGTTTCCAGAATCTGGTACCCTTCCATTTTGAGACTATCAGGTACTTGTTCGATCGGCTCCCCAGCATCCAGCCACACCTCCAAAACAGCACCCGGTGCCATTTGCTCCAAGCGCAGTTTAGTGCGGACAAAATTCAGAGGACACGGAGTACCCCGCAGATCGATTTTGGCATCTGGGGATTTGGGATTTTCAATTTTCGATGTTGAATTCATAATGCTTTTTGCAATCTCAAATCCTGAAAGCCTTACTTTTTTAAACAAGTTGCCTGGAAACTGGAGAATCTAAAATTTTCTTTCCAATTGGACACAGACTATTATTATTTCTGAAAAAAGTGAGCGCAATTGCGCTCACTTTTTTCAGCGCTGCTGAAACGCAATGCCCAGGAAGCATCCCACCTGAGATTTTTGTGAGCAATTGCCCACAATTTTTTGACAGATACTAAAACAAATGACTGGGGAATCCTGGAACAGGAAAATTTGACACCAATTGGTGTCAAAAATTGCTTATTTCTGAAACAAATTGCCCAGAAATCCTTCCAAGCCGCCTTTACCGGTACGATCGCCCTTCAGCTTAGCAAGCTGCATCAGCAATTCCCGTTCCTCAGCCGTCACCTTAGTCGGAATGTCAATAGACACCGTAATCAAATGATCGCCACGACTGACGGGATTTCCTAACCGAGGCACCCCTTTTTTCTCAAGAGTAAGAACAGTATTTGCCTGAGTTCCGCTAGGAATCAACAATTCCGTCGGCCCGTCTACGGTTTCCACTTCCAACCGGCACCCCAAAATTGCTTGCAAATAACTAATCTTAACTTCCGAGCTAACGTTAGTGCCGTCCCGCTTAAATAGCGGGTCTTCATTCACCGCCAAGAACACGTAAAGATCTCCGGGCGGCCCGCCCAGTTTGCCGGCATCCCCTTCATTGGAAACGCGCAAGCGAGTACCGTTGTCAACCCCAGCCGGAATTGTGATTTTCAGCTTTTTCATCACTTCTTTCTGGCCCCGGCCGCCGCAAGTTTCGCACTTATCCTCAATCACTTGCCCGGTGCCGTTGCAAGTGGGGCAAACTGAAACTTGAGTAAAGCTGCCGAAAGGAGTGCGGGTAGCACGTCGGACTTGACCACTGCCGGTACAAGTCGAGCAGGTTTGTGGTCGGGTTCCCGGTTTCGCGCCAGTCCCGGTGCAAGTTTCGCAGGTTTCTAGATGCTTGATGCGGAGTTCTTTTTCCCCACCAAACACTGCTTCCCGAAAATCCAGCCGCAAATCGAGGCGCAAATCGTCTCCGCGCACCGGCCCGCTGCGCCTGCGACCTTGCTGTTGTTGGCCGACACCTCCCTGAAAGCCCTGAAAGAAGCTTTCAAAAATATCGGCAAAGCTGTCACCAAAGTCTTGGAACCCAGGTGCCCCTGCACCGCTGACGCCTGCTTCACCGAAACGGTCGAAACGGGCACGGGTTTCGGGTTCTGAGAGGACCTCGTAGGCGCGGTTAATTTCTTTAAACCGCTCCTCGGCACCGGGTTCTTTGTTGACATCTGGATGGTATTTGCGAGCTAGGCGGCGGTAAGCACGCTTAATTTCTTCTTTGTCTGCGCTGCGAGAAACGCCTAATATTTCATAGTAATCACCGGCCATAGAGCTGCTTGCCTGGAGGTAAATAACAAAAAGTGTACGAAAAAGAAACGGGCGACCTTTCCTGAAATTACATATTAAAAATCAAAAATTCTCATTGTCAATTTTTAACTTTTAATTTTTAGCTTTTCAGTTTTAAAGGAAAGGATTCATATCATCAACTTCTGGTTCGGGAACCTTCTGTTTTTGTTTTGACTGTGGATTGGACTGTGGACTTGACTGTGGATTTGACTGTCGTTTTGACTGTCGCTCCGGCTTTGGTTCCGGCTTTGGTTCCGGCTTTGGTTCCGGCTTTGGTTCCGGCAGAGCTTGGGGCGCCACCAGCAGCTCTTCTTTCAGAAAAATGCTGTCGTCGTCCGCTTTAACCTCTTCTGGTTGTGATGATTCTACTTCTGACATCATCTCGCTTTCAACAACAGCTCCTGACGGGGCTACCCCGCTGCGGGCTTGGTCGTAGACTGCTGTCCCCAGCGAGTATAGCAGTTGCTTGAAAGATTCGATTGCGGGCGTGAGTTCCTCGACTGTGATGTCGGGGTTAGTCATCGCTGCCCGCAAGGCTGCTGCGGCTGTTTCCGCTTCGGCCTTTAGCTCGTCACTCAGCAGTTGCGCGTTGGTTTTTAAAGTTACACCACAATTATAGACGAGGGAGTCAGCTTGATTTTTGAGTTCGACGAGTAGAGCGCGCTTGATGTCCTCGTCGGCGTAAAGTTCGGCTTCTTGTCGCATCCGCTCGACTTCGGTTTCGCTCAATCCCCCTGTATTGGAAATTTGGATGCTTTGTTCTTTTCCGGTTCCTTTGTCTTCAGCAGCCACTTTGAGAATCCCGTTGGCATCGATTTCAAAGGTAACTTCGATTTGAGGTACGCCGCGGGGGGCTGGGGGAATGCCTTTGAGCAAGAACTTGCCGAGACTTTTATTGTCTTTAACTAATGCCCGCTCGCCTTGGAGTACGTGAATTTCTACCGAGGTTTGCCCGTCTGCCGCCGTGCTGTACATTTGCGATCGGCTGGTGGGAATAGTTGTATTGCGCTCGATTACTTTGGTGAACACCCCGCCCAAGGTTTCGAGTCCCAGGGAGAGCGGCGTCACATCTAGCAGCAGCAAGTCTTTGACTTCACCACCCAACACCCCGGCTTGAATTGCCGCGCCTACCGCTACAGCTTCGTCGGGATTGACGGATTTATCGGGAGAAACACCCCCAAAATACTTGCTAATTGCCTTTTGAACTGCCGGAATCCGGGTTGAGCCTCCGACTAAAATAATTCTGTCTATGTCTTTGGGGGTCAAACTTGCGTCTTTGAGGGCTTGAGTCACCGGATCGATCGTCGCTTGCACCAAATGAGCCACCAGTTTTTCAAACTGAGCTTTGGAGAGTTCCATTTCCAAATGCTTCGGCCCTTTCTCGTCAGAGGAGATGAAGGGCAAATTGATCGAGGTGGATTCCCGGTTGGAGAGTTCGATTTTCGCTTTTTCTGCCGCTTCTCGGAGGCGCTGCAAGGCCATTTTGTCTTGTGAAAGGTCACTGCCTTCTTGAGTGCGGAAAGCTTCTACCAGCCACTGTACAATGCAGTCGTCAAAGTCATCTCCTCCGAGATGGTTGTTACCGGAGGTAGCGTTGACTTCAAAAATTCCGTCTCCCAGTTGCAGGATCGAAACGTCGAAAGTACCGCCGCCTAGGTCAAAGACCAAGATTTTCTGTTCTATATTTTGCTTGTCCAGCCCGTAGGAAAGGGCTGCCGCTGTCGGTTCGTTGACGATCCGCAGGACTTCTAGGCCTGCGATCGTACCGGCGTCTTTAGTAGCTTGCCGTTGGGCATCTGTGAAGTAGGCTGGCACTGTAATCACGGCTTGTGTAACCGTTTGTCCCAAATAAGCTTCAGCATCTTGCTTGAGCTTTTGGAGTACCATTGCCGAGATTTCTTGGGGAGTGTGAACCTTGTTCCGAATTTGGACGTTAACGGTATCGTCTTTGCCTTTTATGCAGGTATAGGGAGTCCGCGCTCGTTCTTCTTCCGTGTCGTCCCACCGCCGTCCGATAAATCGTTTGATACTGTAGACAGTATTTACAGCATTAGTTACAGCTTGCCGCTTGCCTAGTTGACCTACTAAGCGATCCCCCGCCTTGCCGAATCCTACTATACTCGGAGTTGTGCGGCCGCCCTCGGAATTGGCGATCACGACGGGTTTACCGCCCTCTAACACAGCTACGCAACTGTTAGTTGTGCCTAAGTCAATTCCAATAATTTTTCCCATAGCGCCTCATAAAACTTTGTGGGATGTTTGGAAATCTCCAACTACAGGTTGGGAGATGAAAAACGACTCAGCTTGTTTAAACAAGCATTCCCAGACTAGATTTGTAGGAAATAAACTTGATGTCCTAAAGCAGTATCAAAGACTGGTAAAAACATTTTTCAGAATTTTTGGATAAAGCGCTGACCTGCTTTTAGTCATCTTTAATTAAAAAGAAGTTGGTGAGTCTGCCACCTTGGACCCCCCGAATTCTATTCGGGGGTCAGTGACTTTAAGGAATGCAGTAGCTTGTCTCCCGATTAACCTTCTGAACTATCGGGATTTTCATCTGAGGCTACCACAGATAGCCCAGCCGCTGCAACTTTCACTTTGGCGTGCCGCAAGACGCGATCGCCCAGAATGTAGCCGCGTTCTAGTTCTTGGATAATTGTTCCTTCCTCGTGTTCGTCAGTTGGCTCGCTCAGCAGAGCTTCGTGGAGGTTGGGATCAAACTGTTCGCCTTCGGGACGCATCGGAGAAACCCCGATTTGCTTGAGGCTATCTACCATTTGCTTGTAAACGCTTTGGTAGCTTTTGTGAATGTTCATTTCGCCGTCGGTTTGCGGCTTGATGTGCGATCGAGCGCGCTCGAAATTGTCAATTACTGGCAACAGGGGTTTGATCGTCAGACACCTTGCCTGTAAATCTAGCTCTTCTTTTTCCTTTTGGGTACGCCTGCGGAAGTTATCAAAATCTGCTGCTAGGCGGAGATTTTGATTTTTCAGTTCTTCTAGTTGAGCGGAGGCGACTTGCAACTGAGTTTTTAAAGCCTCTTTTTCCTCGGTTACCTGGGCCAGTTCCTTCTTCCAAGGCTCCGCCGCATCAGCAGTCGGACTGTTGGTTGAACTGCCGGTGACGGTAGGCCCCGATGCGTTTGCTGGGGTGCGATCGCCCTGAGCACTTTGATAAGCTCGAGCAAGTTCGAGCTCCCAATCCGCCGATTCATTCGAGTTTCCCGATGCCGCCGGATTTTCGCTTGCCATTGGCGAACCCTCTGGGGTGGTTTCCCCAGTTGAGCTAGGATCTTGATCTTGCTGTTTTTCCTCGTCAATCATAAAAGCTGCGCGACAGAACCCTATCAATTCTAGCAGATACAGTTAACCCGGTAAATCTAGAGGACTCAAATTTACTGTGTATGGCACAATGTGAAAAGAGGAAATCTCGCCATCTCTGGAGACATTGCTTAAAGCTTTCCATAAAATATTCAAAGGCCAGTTTAGATATTTACGTATAATATCGTTGCCACCATGGGGGCAACCCAACGTTTGTTGGTTCCTCATTTTTAATTAATGCAATCACCTTTACAACATTTTTTTAAGTATATTTTGCTTTCAAGTCAACTACCTGATTTCCCACTTAGGAGGCTTGATGTTTCAAGGTTGACTTAAAACGATAGTGACTTAAAGTTATCATCGCTCAGGCTGTTTTAGTCGCAACCTAAAGGTAGATTTTTTTTACCATTTGCTGAGTTTCCCAAGTCGGGAGAAAGAGGAATTTGTATTGAGTGACTAAGTAGTTAGCTGTGTGCTTTTGTGACTCAGATACTAGGTTGTCAATCTTGATGCGAATTGAGGCTGTGGTTTTTCTGATTTACTAACGCCGAAGTAGCTTGAAGTATCGAATTTTTGCCAGCCAAATGAGAGAAATTAGTTGGTTTTGATCCGATGCTCATCTGTAAATACAATTGATATCTAATTTGCCTCTTTCCAAGATTTTTGAACCGTCCAGCTTACGTCATAAAGGTTCGGACACCAGGGTAGAATCAAAGTAATATTTACTGACCCAAAACTAGAGTAGCTCAAAATTTGCCCTGGGAACTCATGCAGCCGACGATTGGGCAGTGACCGATCGCAGATAATTAATCAAAATATATTTCACAAGGGCGATCGAGGCTTTCGTAAAAGCTATCATCACAGAACATAGCTCATCTTTAATTTAGTACAGCTAACCGCGCCACCAGGGACGGTGTAATTTGAGCAAACAATTTGGGAAAATAGAATTAGCCTGGGAAGGGGGCATACCCCGCCCCGCTTTTCTCTCCCGGTACGGGGAATTCCCAAGTGATGTTCCCTGACGCTATAACCAGAGTATCCCGCAAGTTAATCAAATAAGTAAGCAACTTAGCACTCAACGAACAAGATTTGATGGCAAGCATCGGCAAACCCCTCCAATGTCTCGTCAATTTGTGGACGAAGCTTAGAGGTGACTACGAGCTTACACTTGAGAGATAGGGATTGAGCAAGAACATGATAGCTGATCCATAAGCAAAGAATACGGGGGTTAAAACCCCGCGTTGGTTTTCCTCTCAGCACTCTTTGTGACTGAGTTTCCCACCTATTGAGTGTTTTTTATGACTAGCACATCCGCGCCTCGATCCACATCGATAGTTGCTCTAAGCGTTTTTACTCCGGCTCTCACCAAGATGATTCAGTCGGGTTACGTCAACGGCGAGCAAGTCAAGCAAGCTCAAATTGAAAGCCAGAAGTCGGGCAAGCGTTTGACGGAGGTATTAGAAGCACTTACCGGGCAGCCGTTACCCCCAGAATTGCTGCGACTTTACAAGAAGCAGCAGATGTTTGAACGGAAGATAGTCTACGGGGTTGAAGCATTTGACCCGGAGATGAGCGAAATGTCTAACGAGCAACTGGGACTTATGCTCGATACGTTGAAGATTTCGATCGACATTTGTCACCAAGGTCGGTTTTTACCCGTAGCGAAGGCTGAAACTGAGCCGGCGGCGGTTTTAGTGGCAATGGTAGATCCCGACAACCTCAACGCCATAGAAGATTTGCGGCGGATTTTACAGCCTCACGGCTTGGCTTTGCAGCGACGGGTGATTACGCCAGACGACTATCAGGACATAACATCGGCCTATCAAGACGACCAAGTTAAGAGGGAAGCTAAAAAAGCTGAAATCGAAAAGCAGAGAAAGATGGATCTAGGGGAGGGAGATTTTGGCGAGCTCTCGCTAGAAGAGGATACTGCCGATCAAGAAGACCTCGCTAACACATTGGACGATGCTGAGGCGGCTCCCGTAATTAAGGCCGTCAATATCATTTTGGCTAAAGCTTTGTCGGAAAAGGTGTCTGACATCCACGTAGAACCTCAAGAAGAGTTCATGCGGATTCGGATGCGGAAAGACGGGGTGCTGCAAGAGTATTTCCGGTTTCCCAAGCAGGTAGTCGCCTCGATTACCGCTCGTTTCAAGATTATTTCCAACATGGATATTGCCGAACGCCGACAAGCGCAAGACGGCCGCATCCGCCGGGTGTTTGAGGGACGCACGGTGGATTTCCGGGTGAACTGCTTGCCTTCGCGGTACGGCGAAAAAATCGTGCTGCGGATTTTGGACAGTTCCAGCACTCAGTTGGGTTTGGGTTTGTTAATCTCCGACGAAGAAACTCTGGCTTTAGTGCGAGAGAGTGCTAGCCGTCCGTTCGGACTGATTTTGGTGACGGGGCCGACGGGTTCGGGCAAGTCAACTACTCTCTACTCGATTCTGGCGGAACGCAACGATCCGGGGGTTAATATCAGTACGGCGGAAGACCCGATCGAATATGCTTTGCCAGGAATTACGCAATGTCAAGTAATTCGGGAAAAAGACTTGACTTTTTCCAACATTCTGCGGGCATTTTTGCGGCAAGACCCTGACGTGATGCTGGTGGGGGAAACGCGGGACAGGGAAACAGCCAAAACTGCTCTGGAAGCGGCTTTGACGGGACACTTGGTGCTGACGACGCTGCACACGAACGACGCGGCCGGGGCAGTGGCGCGTTTGGCAGAAATGGGCGTAGAACCGTTCATGGTTTCGGCCGCTCTGTTGGGCGTGTTGGCTCAGCGTCTGATGCGGCGCGTTTGCGACAAATGCTGCATTCCTTACCAGCCTACTGCCACAGAACTCGGCAAGTACGGTCTGTCGGCTTCTCAAGAAATTGATCTAACTGTTTACAAAGCCAACACCGTACCGGTGGAGGAAAGGAAGGAACTGGCAGAACGCGAGCAACTTTGTCGGAAGTGCGGCGGCATAGGCTACAAAGGACGGGTAGGGGTTTACGAGTACCTGAAAAATACTGAGCGGCTTCAAACTCTGATCACTCAAGGAGCTCCCACAGAGCAAATTAAGGAAGCAGCAGTAGAAGAAGGGATGAAAACGCTGTTGGCTTACAGCTTGCAATTGGTGCGAGAAGGCGCGACTACCTTTGAAGAAGTCGAGCGGGTGACGTTTACAGACTCTGGCCTGGAGGCTGAAATGAAAGCCAAACGCAAGCAGGGACTTACCTGCAAAACTTGTCAGGCGGAATTGAAGCCGGAGATGCTGGATTGTCCGTACTGCTTGACGTCACGCTTTTTGGATTGATTCAGCAGCAGTTAACTGTTGACTATTAACTGTTGACTGTTAACTGAGCTAGATTGGTCAATAACTATCAATTTGATCGAGGAGAGGTATCTATGGGTCTGATGATTGAAGACGTACTGGAGTCCCTGGTAGAGCAAGGGGGTTCGGACATACACATCCAAGCGGGCGCGCCTATATTCTTCCGAGTCAGCGGTAAACTAACTCCTCAGACGCAATACGGCGACATTCTGTCTGCTGAGGAAGTGCAGATCCTGATTTTCCAAATGCTCAACAATATGCAGCGCAAGCAGTTGGAAATGGAGTGGGAACTCGACTGCGCTTACGGCGTTCGGGGATTGGCTCGGTTTCGCGTCAATGTCTACCGGGAGCGGGGTGCTTGGGCTGCTTGTATGCGGGCTCTGGCTTCTAAGATTCCTAACGCCGATGCTTTAGGCGTGCCGCAGATTTTGCGGGATCTGACTGAAAGACCCAGGGGTATGCTGTTGGTGACGGGACAAACGGGTTCCGGGAAAACTACTACGATGGCGGCGTTGTTGGATCTGGTCAACCGGACGCGCGCGGAACATATTCTAACAGTTGAAGACCCGATCGAATATGTGTTTCCTAATATCAAGAGTTTGTTTCACCAGCGCCAAAAGGGCGAAGATACTAAGAGCTTTGCTAATGCGCTGAAAGCTGCTTTGCGCGAAGATCCTGATGTAATTCTCGTGGGGGAAATGCGGGACTTGGAAACGATCGGTCTGGCAATTTCGGCGGCAGAAACGGGTCACATGGTGATGGGAACGTTGCACACTAATTCGGCGGCTGCAACGATCGATCGGATTTTGGACGTGTTCCCGCCCATTCAACAACCCCAAGTTCGCGCCCAGGTGTCTAACTCTTTGGTGGGAATTTGCAGCCAAAATTTGGTAATCAAAGTTGGGGGCGGCCGCTGCTGCGCTATGGAAATCATGGTAAATACTCCAGCTATGGCTAACTTGATCCGGGAGGGTAAAACTCCCATGATTTACTCCCAAATCCAAATGGGGGCCAAATTGGGTATGAGGACGATGGAAATGGCCCTCGCTGAACTTTACAAGAGCGGTAAAGTCACTTGGGAATCGGCAATGGCCAAGGCTTCTAAGGCTGACGAACTCGAACGCTTGATCGGCCCGGCACCTGTTGGTAGCGCCCCGGTAAAAGCTCATTAATTCCGTCAGCAGTCATTAGTCAGGAGTCTGCCGACTGAATTAATGACTGATGAGTCATAATTTTTAATAAATTTTCAGAGGTGAGCTGTGGCTACCAACGTTATCCGCCAAAAACCGAAAGGTGGCTTTGATTTCAGTAAGATTCAGGAGCAAATTGAATATAACCTTACCAGCCTTACTGTTAAGGATATGGCTATTTTTGCTCGTCAGTTTGCGGCTATGTTTAATGCAGGGGTGGCGATCGTTAGATGCCTTTCCGTGCTGCACGAGCAGTGTTCTAATGCTAAACTGAAGCGAGCGCTCAGGAGCATGAATGCTGACGTGCAGGAGGGGATAAACTTGGCAGAGGCGATGGCTAAGTTTCCTGATGTTTTTGACCAACTGTTTATCAGTATGGTGGCGGCGGGAGAAGTTGGGGGGGTGCTAGATGAAACCCTAGACCGTCTGGCGGTGATGATGGAAAAAAATCACAAGACGGAGGCGGAAATTAATTCGGCAATGTCTTATCCGAAGACTGTGTTCTTTATTGCGATCGTGATTTTTTTCGCAATGACCATATTCTTGCTACCAACTTTCGCTAAAATCTTTAAGGATATTGGTGCAGATTTGCCGGCTTTTACGGTGTTTATGTTGGCAATTAGTGCATTTTGTACGGCTTGGCCTCCCATTCAACAGGTAACAGTTATTGGGGTAATTGTGGCGCTCAAAATTGCCTTCGATATGTACTACAAAACTCCAATAGGTCACCTACAAATTGATAGGATTGCCATGAAATTGCCTATTTTTGGAGATTTGATCGAAAAATCTGCTGTGGCTCGGTTTTGCGTGATATTTGGGTCGCTGACGCGATCGGGCGTGCCAATTCTCAATTCTTTGGAAATTGTGCGAGATGTGGCGGGGAATCAGGCGATATCTAATGCGATCGAATATGCGAGACAGGAAATTCAAAGCGGTGGCATGATCAGTATTGCTTTGCAAGAACAAGCTGTTTTTCCGTCTTTGGCCATTCAAATGATGGCAATTGGCGAGGAGACAGGGGAACTTGACAAGATGCTGATGAAAGTTGGCGCTTTCTACGAAACGGAAGTGGAAGAAGCAGTAAAAGGACTTACCAGTATGCTAGAACCTCTGATGATTGTTGTCGTCGGTGGCATCGTAGGTTCGATTTTGCTGTCGATGTATCTGCCGATGTTCGCAGTGTTCCAGAAGCTGTAAAAAAGGGGTAATGAGTTATTAGTTATTAGTTAGTAGCAATTAACGCCTGACCAATGACTATTTCAATCGTCCCCAGGCTCTGCCTGGCCAGACTTTTGGAGGAGGCACATCCTCGATTAAAAGGAGAAAACAATTTGGAGGCTCTGCCTCCAAATCTTCCTTATCTTCCTTACCAGGGTCTTTCCATTGGTGACCAGTTACGAAAATGTCACAAAAGTCAAGTAGGGATTTAAATGCTGCCTAATCCTGGCTTTACACTTCAGGGTAAACGCATCTTAATTTGAACCCAAAATATACTACAGTTAAATTCCGAATCAATTTCAAGGTAGTTATTGTAGTTTATGGGTGCTATCAATGGAAAAAGGTTTGACCCAAACTTTAAATCACCAACAAAACAAACAGATTCATTGCCTGGGGCGAATATATTAAATGCCAGTTTTTTAGAAGAAAATATTGCCAATTTGAACGATCCCAGAATATAAATAATAAAAAAATATTCAGAGATTTTACAGGGTAATCGCATCTTAATTAATCTATAATGATCAGGGAATTTTTTAAAATATTTGACAGCATCATTCAAGCGCAGCTCGTAAACTAAGGAATGAAAATTGAGTGTGATGCTGATAGCCAGCTAAGCAAGCTCGCTGAGGTTCCACCTCGTTGATTTATCTCCATCACGTGCTTTTGCCTAGGGCGTGTTTTCCAACTATAACCACAACACAATCCAGGCGATCGTGATCATGGCTGTATAATTGGCAGTCAGCTTCTTATATCGAATAGCGTCCGACTCCATTGCTTGAGTCGCTTGATAGCACGTTCCACAATGTTCCGTTGGCGCTAGATTTGACGGCAGCCTTGTTCCATCTGCCTGAGTGAGGGATACCTGCCGGGAGTCCATTCCCAGTTTAACTGCTTGTTGGTCGCCGATCGCGTCTCCACCGCAGCCCTACATCTGGCAGGTGCATTTTCTGTCATTTGTCAAGTACAATTTATACCAAATCAAATGCGATTACCCTGCACTCATAACCAATAAATATGGTTCACTTTAACGTTGCCTTTCAACACTTTAATTCCTTCACCGACATTACCCTATCCCTGGCGAAAACTTTACACCAAATGGGAATTCCTATTTCGGTCGCACCTTCAACAATAGCCTCTCACCTCAGCCGCAATTCGACACCAGAAGAAAATGACCTGCTAGCGAAGTGGATGAACACCACACCCTCAGATTTATTTCAGATCAAATGGTCTCATTATTGGAAACCTTATTTTTTAAAAGAACTCAACGGACATCTCAACTTAGAACTTTTTGCTATCAATTACGAATTCGCCCAAAACCATGATGATTATGATTACTGGATTTACGATGCTGTTAACACTTCATCCCACAAACTAGCCGTCAGCCAATACTCTAAAAACGTTTTAATCAAAGCTGGATGTCCGGCTGCTAACGTATCAGTCATGCCTCTAGGTTTCAATCCTTTAATCTCGCAACTCTATTTTCCCAAATCTCCAAAAAAACAAAAAGATGTAACACATATTCTGCACATGACCAATTCTTTTGATTTCTATAGATTTGGCACGGATCTGGCTATTCAAGCTTTTTGTGAAGAGTTTAAAGATGATTCTAAGGTAGAGTTAATAATCAAAGATGGAGGGAAAAATCCCGATGTTATAGTGGAACATCTCGCCAATATCGAAAAGCAGCTCGGCAAGTTAAAGGCAAAAATTCTGATCATCCCTAAATTTTATAATAAAGCAGAACTAGCTGATTTATACTTGTCAGCCGATGCTTTTTTAGCTCCGTTTCGCGGGGAAGGTTTTGCGATTAAAATTTTAGATGCCTTTGCAGCAGGTTTGCCTGTTGCTATGACTATGTATGGTGGCCCGACTGAGTACGCCAATGCTGAAAACTGCTATCCCATTGCTTACGATCTAACTCCCGTAGGAAACTGTTACGATACTCAGTATCTACAAATCAGAAATGCTCCTCAGTGGGCAGAACCAAATGTTCAGTCTGTTCGCGAACAATTGCGAAAAATTGTTGAAGACCAGATGCGTTTTCACGTAGCTCAAAAAGCTAGAGAGACGGCGGATTTATTTAATTGGGAAACTGCCGCTCAAAAATTGCTAAAATTAATGCGAGAATTGTTTTAGGAATTGTTTTAGGAGCCGAAATTATGGGAGTCGAACGCAAAATGTTTAGGGGAATGTTTTCTCCGGGGGAGGTGGTACGATTGAAACAGCCTTGTTTTACTCCCGGGCGATTGTTTGAGCCAGGAAAATATAACGCTGATGAGTTGCCGGATATCGCTTTTGATATGGGTTTGGTAGACCATTTGCCACGAGTGAAAGGCAACAGTTCCGAAAATCTCAATGCCCAGAACCCGCCAGATCAAAACCTTGAGGACTAAACTCCCGTTTGCAGTAAGGACTTCAGTCCTAAAAATCCCTGTTTGTAGTAAGGACTTTAGTGCTGAAAATTAAAATAAATAATCAAAGACTCAAGTCCTGACTGCAAAAAAGATAAAGCCAATTTAACCATTTTGCTCTATCTGGGAAATTAACTCTTTCAAAACTTGACTAGCTTGATCGTTCTCAATCTGACAAGTTCCGGCATTCTGGTGTCCACCGCCACCATACCTTAACATTAACTCCCCAATATTAGTTTTAGAAGTTTTGTTAAAGATTGACTTGCCAACTGCGAAAACAGTATTTTGTTGTTTCAGTCCCCAAAGTACGTGAATCGATATATTGCACTCAGGGAACAAAGCATAAATTACAAAACGATTCCCCGCGTAAATGACCTCTTCGTTACGCAAATCCAAAACAACTAAATTATTATAAACTTTGGCGCATCGCTGTATTTGCTCTTTAAATTTTTCTTCTTGCTCGAAGTAGAGGTCTACTCTTTCTTTTACATCAGGAAGCTGCAAAATCTCATCGATGGTATGATTTTTGCAGTAATCGATTAACTGCATCATTAACTGATAATTGGAAACCGTAAATTCTTTAAACCTTCCCAAGCCAGTTCTGGCGTCCATGATGAAGTTTAACAACACCCATTCTTGTGGATGCAGAACCTCTTCTTGGGCAAATTGAGCGGAATCTGATTTGTCAACGGCTGCCATCATCGCCTCAGAAATATCAGGAAACTTTGCTTGGCCTCCATAATATTTGTACAGTACCCTAGCTGCTGAAGCTGCATAGGGATCGATGATGTGGTTAATTTTGATTTTCTCGTGTCTAAGAGTTTCGCTGAAATGGTGATCGAAAGCTAGATGAACTCCATCAACATAGGGTAAATTGGTGCTAATATCGTTATTTGTTATTTCGATTTTCCCATCCTGCATATCTTTAGGATGCACGAATTTAATCTCGTCGATCATATCGAGTTCTTTGAGCAAAACGGCACAGACAAGACCGTCAAAATCGCTGCGGGTGACTAATCTGTATTTTTTAGTGAGTGGCATATGCTTCTGTGATGGGGAGGAACTGATCACCAGCTAATATAACGTATTACCCGATCGCTTTCCAATATGAACGCAGACCCTTACGCTTGGATAGAGAAGGCCCTAGACACAGTTCGTCGTGCCGATTGGTATCGATCGCCACAATCGATCGACAGTTCCCCTGGGCCTGTGGTAAAGTTATCAGGCCACAGCCTGATTAACTTTGCCAGCAACGATTATCTCGGACTTGCAGGGGATGACAGGTTAATTCAAGCTGCTATGACTGCAACTAAGGAATTTGGTACGGGTGCGACGGGTTCGAGGTTGGTCAGCGGACACCGCGATTTGCACCGACAGCTAGAACAAGCTATTGCTAATTTAAAACGAACTGAAGATGCTTTAGTATTCAGTTCGGGATATTTGGCGAATCTAGGGGCGATCGCATCCGTTGTCGGCAAGCGCGATTTGATATTATCTGACAAGTACAACCATTCGAGCCTGAAAAACGGAGCCACACTCAGCGGTGCAACTGCCATAGACTACAGTCATTGCAATCTTGAGGATTTAACTGCAAAGTTAGAGCAAAATCGCGCGAGATACCGCAAGTGTTTAATTATTACCGATAGCGTTTTTAGCATGGATGGGGACTTGTGTCCGCTGCCACAGTTGTTGGCTGTGGCCGAAACCTTTAACTGCATGGTATTAGTAGATGAAGCTCACGCTACAGGAGTTTTCGGTGCTAGCGGTGCCGGTTGTGCAGAACATTTCCGGTGTACGGGAACACCACTGATTCAAGTGGGGACACTCAGCAAAGCTTTGGGAAGTTTAGGTGGTTACGTTGCGGGCTCTGCTGCTTTAATTGATTTTCTGCGTAATCGAGCTCCGAGTTGGATTTATACTACAGCATTGACGCCTGCTGATGCGGCGGCTGCTTTGGAAGCTGTGAGAATTGTACAGCAAGAACCAGAACGCCGAGTTCGGTTGCGACAAAATATCGAAACTTTTAAATATTGCGCGATTACCAATCACCAATTACCAATTACCAATTCCCTCTCCCCAATTTTCAGTCTTCCGTTAAAAGATGCAGCCTCGGCTTTAACAGTCGGCAGCAAACTCAAGGAGATGGGTATTTTTGCTCCGGCGATTCGGCCTCCGACTGTAAGCGTGAGTCGAATTCGGATTTCGCTGATGGCAACTCACGAGCTCGCACACCTTCAGCAGTTGGTAGAGGCGCTGAAGCAAGTTTTGAGTTTTGAGTAAATGTTGGGTACGTACCGCGCACCGCTTGACTAAATGTAAATGTTGGGCATCGGGCATCGGGCATCGGGCATCGGGCATCGGGCATTGGGCATCGGGCATCGGGCATCGGGCATCGGGCATCGGGCATCGGCCTAATGACTTCTGATTGTCAAGATATCGCTATTGACTTATGACCAATATTATACAGGAGTGTTGTCGATCGGTCAACAACTGTAAATTTTTTGTAAATTTAGATACTTTTTGGAATTTAGCGCTATATTAGAGAAGTAGCAGGTACACCAAATTTAATATAAGGAACGTCCACCATGAACACAAATCGTCAAAACGTAAAAAAAGTAGCAGAAACCCACCGCGCTAACATTCACAAGCAACTGATGCACCGCATAGAAGTAGCGAGATCCAGTGGCAATCAAGATTTGGTTCGGGTGCTTGAAGAGGAAATGAGACAGCTTTAAAGAAGCTGCCACTAGAATTTGCCCGTAGTTTGGTTTAGAGGGTTGTGCGAGAAATGCAGAATTCCGGCAACCGCTACCTGTGAAGTTTTGACTCCTCTCTTAGTTGGTAGGAAAAATCCCGGTTTCTTCAAGAAACCGGGATTTTTTATTGAGAAGGAAGAAGAAAGAGGAAACACTCCTGTACGCACAAACTCTATCTGTAGAGTGCGCCTCGTCCCAAAAAGATTTGCCAAAAATAGAATGTTATGTCGGTAAATTGAATCAGATATTTATGAATTTGCTGAGCAAAGCAATTCATGCCTTGAATTGCTATGACCAAAAACGCACCTCGGAGCAAATTAAAAATGACCATAGTACGATTACGATTTGTACTTCTATGCTGAATTAGGATAGCGTAAGAATCGGTGTGAAAGACAATCGGCTGGGAATAACAAGCGAAGTAAGAACCCATTTATTTAGTCCTTTCTTTACAACTGAACCTGCGGGTCAAGACACTGGTTTGGGATGATCTGATTACCTATCAGATTGTGGTGGAGAAGCGCGGCGGAGATTTGAAGTGTTTATCACAGCCAACAGAACCGGGTGCATAATTTGTGATTGAGATTCCCATTAGGCAGAATAATCGGGTAGAGATGAAAGAAACTTAAGGGGAATTAAACAAAAAATTAGGGGAAAGCCTGGTAAAGTCTATAATCGCGATCGCACTTCCCCAATTTATCTGTAATTTCTGAAGTCTCCCAAACACCGGACGACCTCGCTGAAGCCCTCAATAGTAGATTTTCAGTGGTTTGTCAACTTGTCAGTGTCCCGCACTGGTTAAGGTGAGGCGTGAGGGCGCGATCGCGCCCTCACCATGTGCCAATTGCGTAAGTTTTGAACTAATAATTAATGACTAATGACTAATGATTATCTTCCTCCGACGACGACATTTTTAATCCGCAAATGGGGACCGCCGACGCTTACTGGCAAACCGCTCTGGCCATTTTTACCACAACCGCCGTAAGCATAAACCGAGTCGTTTCCTATAGACTCAATATCCTTTAAAGTCTGAAATACATTGCCACTTAAAGTGACATCGCTCACCGGTTCGGCTAATTTGCCGTCGCGAATCATGAACCCTTGAGCCGCCGCAAAGGTAAACATTTCGCCGTTGGTTTGTCCTCCCAACATCCGCACTGCATAAACTCCTTCGTCAATGTCCGCAACCATTTCGTCAAAAGAATGTTCGCCAGACTCGATCGCAGTATTAGTCATCCGCACCAAAGGCATAAAAGTAGCACTAAGAGCCCGGGCATTTCCCGTCGGACTTTCGCCCATTTTGCCCGCTGTTTCGCGATTGTGCATCCGAGCCGCTAAAACTCCATTTTTAATTAAATGCTTGCACTGAGCCGGCACGCCTTCGTCGTCATATTTCAAAGTTCCCGGCAATCCCGGCACAGTTGCATCGTCAATTACATTCAATTGTTCGATCGCCACAGGCTTGCCCAAAGTCAACAATTCCTGCATTTTTGGGTTTTCGTAAATGCCGTCTGCTTCCGACAAATGCCCGAAAGCTTCGTGAATAAAAACTCCCGACAAATAAGGGTCTAAAATCACCGGATACTGACCGCCTTTCACCGATTTTGCCTCTAGTTGGCCTACAGCTCGAACGGCAGCACTTTTAACACGATCTTCAATATTTGTCAAGACATCGTAATCCGATCGCGAGTGAATAGACTCAAACCCTTGGCGGACGACACCACCCTCGCCACGGGCGATCGCTCCGAAACGCCCGGTCACGTCCAAGCGCTCTTGAGCGATGCAAGTACCTTGAGAATTCACAAAATAAGTAATCCCAAATCTGTCGCTGTAACCTGCCATTGTCGTCTGAATTCGCGGGTCATAATCTAACAGCAACTGATTGTAAGATTCGAGCAATTTCCGCTTTTCGGCTAGAGTAATAGAGCGCGGATCGCGACCCAATTCCACCGCTACATAATCTTGAATAGGGGTGACATCTGCTAGTAGAGTTTTTTCGCTGCCAACCAAGCGAGACTGCACTACAGCTTCTTCAATGCGGTCTTTTAATTCATCTAAACCGTTAAAAGTTACAAAACTCCAGCCACCTTTGTGACAGGCGCGGATGCCACCGGCGAGACTAAAACTGCGGTTGACAGCATCTAACTGAGGGCCGCGAAAACTAATCGCAGTTGACTCGCTTTGTTCGAGGCGAACTTCTAGATAATCTACGCGATCGCGGTAAGGTGCGATCGCTTCCATCAACTGTTCTTGCATCAAATTGCCCCTATGAATGATTAGCCGTAGCGCTGAAAAAAATTATTGCTAACCTTATTTTAGCTAATAACTCCCGTCTTTCGGGTGCGCGTTCCCGCACCGCTGTGGTGGGGGAGTATCGCGCGCCCTACCCGATCGAGGGCGAGTCAACCAATTTTAGATTTTAGATTTTAGATTTTAGATTGATCCCGTCCTCAGCCTGCGAAGGAATCAATCCGCGGGCTTTTTAGGAAAGATGCAAAGCTTTTTAAAGTCTCCGTCCTGAGTCTGCGAAAGAATGAATCCGGGGGCTTATGACCACATTACTTTCGGTCAGTCGATTGTAGATTTAAAACTTTTTCCATAGAATTAATGATGAGAGGCTTGGCGATCGCCCGCGTTCGACGGGTGTCCTCGAACACAACAAACTCGCGCCCGCTTGCGAAAAGCCCGGTATGCCGAAAATTTTGGATTTGCCTAGAGAAATCAAACTAAACTAAATCTATCTAAAGACGTAAAAAAATACCTTAACCCCCGCAGATGGAATACTTTAAGGTTAAAAAATTCCAAATTTCACCGTATTTAGCAGCTATTTCGGCATCAATAGCAATTTTGGTCGGAGTTGGCATTTTAGATCGATCGGAACAGCGGCGGTTTTTTCACTACAACCGCGCTACCACGCTCGATCGGCTTAGCACAGTCCGTTCTAAGCTGGAAGGATCTTTGAATTCCCGCCTGTTTTTGATGCGGGGTTTGGGGGCTTACCTTTCCAACAACCCAAACATCACCGAAGCCGAGTTTACAGCGACGGCGAGAATTTTGGTGGCACAGCAACCGGGCATCCGCGCCATAACTTTAGTTAAAGGCACAACGGTCGCTTACATTTACCCATGGGAGGGAAATGAAGCGGTGATCGGGGTTGACTTGACGGCGCTACCCGAACAGCGGCAAATGGTCAAAGAGGTCATCCGAACCAGAAAAACTTTGCTTGCCGGGCCCGTGAAATTATTAGAGGGGGACGAGACTTTGATCAGCCGCTCGCCGATTTTTCTCACACCCTCCGGCGCCGAGCCTGAAACAGGAGTTTACTGGGGCTTGACAGGTTTGATCATCGACAAAAATTCCCTGATTGAGGAAGCAGGACTCAACGACTCCTCAGCGAAGCTGCAATACGCTCTGCGGGGCAAAGACGGGACTGGAGCCTCCGGCCAAGTGTTTTTCGGTGACGAGTCAATTTTTCAACACCATCCCGTGCTGCTGGAAGTGACTTTGCCCAACGGTTCCTGGCAGTTGGCAGCAATTCCGGCGGGAGGATGGCCTGCGAATTCGCCGTTTCGGGGCTGGCTGCTTTTTGGAGGTGGCTTGCTGGCACTTTTGAGCGGGGCGGCAGTTTTTAACTGGGTGTACGGCCGTGCGAAACTGCGATCGAGCGAAGTTAAGTATCGGCAATTAGTTGAGAATGCTAACAGCATGATTGTGCAGTTAGACAGTGAAGGCAAGATTACTTTTTTTAACGAGTTTGCTGAAACTTTTTTCGGGTATTCAGAAGCAGAAATCATCGGCAAAAGTGCGATCGGCAAAATTATACCGAAAACAGAGTTATTTGAAAGTGACCTCGCGACAAAGATTCGAGACTGTTTGGCACAGTCGCAAAAATACTTCCAAAACGAAAATGAAAACATCCGCAGCAATGGAGAAAGGGTGTGGATAGCGTGGACAAATAAACCTTTACTAGATGCGAAGGGAAATGTGGCAGGACTGCTTTGTATCGGGACGGATATTAGCGATCGCAAACAAGCTGAAATCGCTCTACAAGCTTCTGAATCGGAACTTCGAGCTTTGTTCGCTGCCATGAACGATGTAATTTTTGAACTCGATATTGAGGGACGGTTCCTGAAAGTTGCCCCGACCAATCCCCAATTATTATACAAAGAGACGGAGGAATTTGCCGGTAAAAAAATTAACGATTTATTCCCTCCAGAAAAGGGAGAATTTTTTCTGGAGCAAATTCGCACCGCCCTCGCTACAAATCAAACCTGTACTTTTGAATATCACCTGGAAATTGCCAGCGTACAAAAGTGGTTTGCCGGTACCATTTCACCACTGAAAGAAAAAACTGCTCTGTGGGTAGCCCGCGACATTACGGAGCGCAAGCAAGCTGAAAATTGGTTGACCGGTCAAAAACAAATTTTAGAAATGATTGCTAAGGGCGCTCCTCTTGGCGATACTTTAAATACCTTAGTTGAAATTATGGAGCTGCAATCTAGAGATGTCATCGGTTCGATATTGCTTCTAGCTCCAGACGGCAAACATTTACTGCACGGAGCCGCGCCCAGTTTACCCGACAGTTACAATGCTGCTATTCATGGCAGACCCATCGGCCCGGAGGTAGGCTCCTGCGGCACTGCTGCGTTTACCCGCCAACAGGTGATCGTTACAGATATTGCCAGCGACCCTTTGTGGGAAAATTATCGAGATTTAGCCTTGAGTTTTGGACTGAGAGCTTGCTTGTCTACTCCTATTTTCTCATCTCAGGGTCAAGTTTTGGGAACTTTTGGAATGTATTATTCCCAACCGTGCCACCCCCCAATTGTTGATCTGCAATTGATAGAAGCCGCGATGAATTTAGCAGGAATTGCTATCGAACGCAACCAGGCAGAAGAAAGTCTGAAACAGCTCAATCAAGAACTAGAAAATAGAGTCAAAGATAGAACTGCTCAATTGATGCAAACTGAAGAACGCTGGCAGTTAGCACTCAAAGGCAACAATGACGGCATTTGGGACTGGAACTTGCAAACAGGGGAACTATTCCTGTCCGATAGATTTAAAGAAATAACTGGATACGAACACAGCGAAACTCTCGATTACTTTGACGAATTAAACAGGGGTACGCATCCCGACGATTTAGCCTTAGTAATGCAAGCTCTCCAAGACCATTTAAACAAGAAAACGCCGCATTACATCATCGAATACCGCTGCTGGTGCTACAACAGCGCCTACAAATGGATATTGAGTCGGGGACAAGCTTTGTGGGACGCATCTGGAAAAGCAGTCCGCATGGTTGGTTCAATTACTGACATTACGGAGCGCAAACAAGCAGAGGAAGCACTACGGGAAAGCGAGGCAAAATTCCAAAAGCTGTCGGGTAATGTGCCGGGAGTAATTTATCAATTTGTATTGCGTACAGATAGCTCTTTCAGTTTCCCTTACATGAGTCCGGCTTGCCGAGAAATGTTTGAGCGAGAAGCCGAAGCTGTTATGCAAAATGCGGCTTTGATTACAGATTTAATTCATTCCGATGACCGCCAAAATCATGACGAATCGGTTGCTATTTCAGCCCAAACTTTGCAACCTTGGCACTGGGAAGGACGATTCGTACTACCTTCCGGTAAAATTCGATGGTTTCAGATAATTTCGCGTCCTGAAGCTAAAGAAAACGGTGATATTATTTGGGACGCTATCGCCGTTGATGTTACGGATCGCAAACAAGCTGAGTTAGCTTTGCAAGAAAGTCAGCAGTTCATTCAAAAAGTAGCATCGGCTACTCCCGGTATTTTGTATCTCTACGACTTGGAAGAACAGCGAAATATCTACACTAATACTTCAATGATCCAGCTTTTGGGCTATACCAGCGACGACATTACAGCGATGGATTCGTCACTGATGCCTCAGTTAATACACCCGGAAGATTTGCCTAAAATCGTGAAACATCACGCCAGCTTTACAGGAATGGAAGATGGCGAAACTAGGGAAATTGAGTACCGGGTGCAGGCAGTAGACGGTCAATTTTTGTGGCTGCAAAGTCGCGATACTATTTTTAGTAGGAATGGGGAGGGTCAGGCTAAGGTAATAATTGGAGTTTCCCAGGATATTACGACTCGCAAGCAAGCAGAGGAAGCACTGCGACAAAGCGAAGCGCGAGAAAGAGAAAAAGCTCGAGATTTAGAGTCGGCGCTCCTGGAATTGCGCTCTACTCAAACTCAGCTCATTCAAACTGAAAAAATGTCTTCTTTGGGGCAATTAGTTGCCGGGATTGCTCACGAAATTAATAATCCAGTTAACTTCATTTACGCTAATATTGATTATCTCAACCAGTATACAAAACAGTTGCTCGATCTGGTGAGTCTTTATGAACAGGAGTATCCCGAACCTAATTCACAAATTGTCGATCGCATTCAAGAGATTGATTTGGACTTCATGGCTGAGGATTTAAGAAAACTTGTGGGTTCGATGCAGGTAGGAACCGAGCGCATCCGGCAAATTGTGTTGTCCCTCCGAAATTTCTCGCGGCTGGACGAATCGGCAATGAAGCCGATCGATATTCACGCGGGAATTGAAAGCACTTTGTTAATTTTGCAGCACCGCTTGAAGAGTCGGGAGAGTCGCCCGGAAATTGAAGTAGTTAAGGAGTTTGGAAAACTGCCACTGGTGGAGTGCTATGCGAGCCAACTGAATCAGGTGTTTATGAATATTATTGCTAATGGAATTGATGCTATTGAAGAACGATATCACCAGTTATCGGTTCTACAATCAGAGACAAAGAGTGGACGGATTGCTATTTCCACAGGTGTAACTCCCCAGAACACTGTTAGGGTAGAAATTTCGGACAACGGTACGGGAATTCCCGAGGGGATAGTCGATCGCATTTTTAACCCGTTTTTTACTACAAAAGCTGTGGGGAAAGGTACGGGTTTGGGAATGTCTATCGCGCACTCGATTGTGGTGGAAAAGCACCAGGGCAAGATTGACTGTATTTCGTCCATAGGATGGGGAACAACTTTTAAGATTGAGATTCCGATCCACAAAGTGGATAAATAGTAGGGTGCGCCAATCGATTTGAGATTTGAGATTTGAGATTTTAGAATTAACTCCACAGTGGTAGGGTTCGTCAGTCGATTTTAGATTTGAGATTGAGTCCACACTGCTAGTATGCGTCAGCAGTTATTGATTTTCAGGCGCGCCGCGATAAGCTGACGCACCCTACAAGTTAACGACTAAAATAGACTGAAGCTGCTAACGAAGCGGTGCTGCATCAAACCTTTAATTGTATAAAAATTGACATGATGGGATTAATCCTGGAAGCCCTGCAAGCAATGGGACACAATGTCCGCTGGATGTCTTGGAATTTGTTTTTGGGTTTAGTACCGCTGGGCCTGAGTTTTTGGCTGTTCCGCAAACCTCGATCGCGCTGGCTGCTGTGGGGTACGGCGTTTCTCCTGGGCGCTACTTTTTTGCCCAGCACGCGCCATATTTTAGGCTATCTGAAGCATATTGTGCAAGATGTCGGCAAAACTTACGTTTTGGGGGCGATCGTGATTACGCTGGCATTGATGGCTGTAGACATCTGGGTACTGCGGCAGCGCGGAGTTCGCTCTCTCCGGTGGTGGGGCGGCTTTTTCTGGTTTATCGCATTTTTGCCCAATGCGCCCTATGTTTTAACTGATATCATTCACCTGATCGAGCAGATTAAAGAGGGGAATTCGGTGTGGACTGTGACTCTAGCTTTGATCCCGCAGTATCTGGCGTTTATGCTGATCGGGTTTGGAGCTTACGTGCTGTCGGTGATGAATCTGGGTTACTATTTGAAGCAACAGGGTTGGAGTAAATTTATCCTGGGAACAGAGATAACTATACACGCACTTTCGGCGATCGGCATTTATTTAGGGCGATTTATCCGCTTCAACACTTGGGACATTCTTACTAACCCCGATGCGCTGGTTAACACAGTAATGAACGATTTGATAGGCAAGCGTCCGGTTTTAGTAATGGCTGTAACTTTTGTAGTAATTGCTGTTTTGTATTGGGTAATGAAACAAGTAATTTTAGGGATTCGCCAGCGATTTTACAGCAGCAAATTGCAGTCGGACTTTTCCGGCGAAAGCGCCAATCCTTCTGATCCCATCGATTTGAGATTTTAGATTTGAGATTAAACGATTGACTCCACAGATGAATCTAAGAGCTTGAACTAAGCTCCCAAAATTTTTCTCACCAGTTAACTAGGAAAACAAGTTTCCGTCTGTGGGTGAGACAAATTTTTTCGCTAAACTCCGAAATAAATTACTGCTACAGTTTGTCACAAGACTTGATATGTTAGAACAGTCAAAGTAGTTTTGTAAACAGCAAAGATGAATCGATTTGACCGTCAGTTGTGGCAGAGATTTATTGCGATCGCTCAACCTTACTTTTATCCTTTAGAGCCTGGGGGAGGCAGGGTATTTTTGGGATTAGTGGCGCTGTTGTTGATATTTCTCTTCGCTGCGATGTTTGTGTTCGTCAGTGCTGTATGTTTGGGTACTCAAGTCTTATTTCCAGAAGCTTTTAACGGGGTTGCGGCTGGTTTAGCTACTTTGATCAAAGGAATTATCTACTCACCGACAATTGCGATCGTTGGTTTAATGCTAATCCTCCCCCTGGCTGCTTTTGTTTATTTCAGAAGCAAATTGATACCGCGCTGGAAGCAGTGGATAATGTTAGCTCTGCTGCTATTTTTGTCACTGTCTGTTAGCGGAATTAACGTAGTCATTAGCTATATTAGTAATTTTTTTACGACCGCACTGTCTGAAAAAGATCATATTACTTTTTGGCGGTTTATGTGGGTTTATGCTGGAGTTTTTATTATCAGTACCCCGATAGTTGTTATTTACGGCTATACCCAAGATAAACTGGGATTGTACTGGCGAGAATGGATGACTGAGAGTTTCCTGGGTAGTTATTTTCAAAACCGCGCTTATTACGAAATTAACTCTCAGAAGGAAATCGACAATCCCGACCAGCGGATTGCTGAAGATATCAAATCTTTCACTAGCACAAGTTTAGAGTTTTTGCTGCTGATATTGGGAGCAGTTATCGATATTATTTCTTTTACAGGCATTCTGTGGTCTATTTCCAAAGGTCTTTCGATCGGACTAATTATTTATGCTGTCTTTGGCACGGCAGTCATGGTATTTTTTGGCAAAAGGTTGATATTTTTGAACTTCAATCAGCTCTGTAAAGAGGCTGACTTTCGCTATGGATTGGTTCACATTCGGGACAATGCAGAATCAATTGCTTTTTACCGGGGAGAAGCACAGGAATCTGTTCAGGTGAAATACCGATTTTTAGAAGCAGTTCGGAACTTTAATTTCCTAATTGGTTGGCAGCGGAATCTGGGATATTTTAGAGTTGGCTATAGATATGCGACTTATATTATTCCATCTTTATTCCTGGCTTCTATCTACTTTGCGGGTGAGATCAGATACGGCGATATTACTCAAGCTGAATTTGCTTTTCGTCAGGTTTCTGAGGCTTTTTCTTTCGTTGTATATAGCATTGAAAGCTTGAGTCTGTTTGCAGCCGGAATTAATCGTCTAGCCACGTTTAATGAGTCTTTAAGATGTGAAAAAACTCCTGTTCAACTCGACTTCAGAACAATCGATACAGTTATAAGTTCGCAATTGAAACTGGAACACGTTACTTTAGATACTCCGCACCATCAAAAGACTTTGATTAGGGATTTGTCGGTAGCCGTGCCGCCCGGTGAAGGACTGTTAATTGTCGGTCAAAGCGGTGCTGGGAAGAGTTCTTTGCTGCGGGCAATTGCGGGCTTGTGGGAATCGGGAACTGGCCGTTTGGCGCGGCCGGAATTGGAGAAAATGCTGTTTTTGCCACAGCGTCCTTATATGATTTTGGGTAGTTTGCGATCGCAACTTCTCTATCCCAACAGCAGCAGCGAGGTTGATGAGGAAAAATTGCGCCGCGTTTTGGCATCAGTAAATTTAGCAGATTTGCCGGACAGATTGGGCGGTTTTGATGCGGATTTAGATTGGGGTGAGATTTTGTCGCTGGGAGAACAGCAACGTTTAGGTTTTGCTAGATTGTTATTGACGGAACCGAAATACACTATTTTGGATGAGGCGACCAGTGCTTTGGATTTGAAGAACGAGCAACATTTATACGAGCAGTTGCAAGCCACTAAAACTACGTTTGTGAGTGTCGGTCACCGATTGAGTTTAGTGAAATATCACCAACAGGTTTTGGAACTTCTGGGCGATGGGAGTTGGCGGCTGCTTTCGGCCCAAGAATACCGCGCTAGTGCGACAAATTTTAGCTGATACAGCCCTGCTTTAAAGAATTGTGAATTTACCCGGTTGTTGGTTCGCGGTGGGTTGTGGTGCGGTTGGAGATTTATGGTTGGTTGCTATAAATTAAGCGTCGCGCCTCCACTCTACAATAGGTTTTAGGGGTAGGGCAATAGCAACAATTAATGCAGATTAACTCCCCCCTTTCTCATACCATCTTAGATTAAAGGGTTAAAGAATTGAGAATGACTGATTGTGTATTGGTTTGGAGCACGGGCCTAGAGTTGCATTTTTTTAAACTTGTATCACAATCGATAATTGGGTATAAATATCTAAAACTGCCCAAACAACAAAAAGCAAGCTGAACGTTAGTAGATTCGATTCAATTGCTCGCCTGCGATAACTCACACAATATAATAGAAGATAGATTTTTAGTATAGGCGAGATTCCTACCTTGACTACTCCGATTCCTCAAAACTTTGTGCAAACGATCGCCAAACAGCGCGGTGTCACAGATGCCGAGTTAGAAACTGTGTTTATGGCTCTCGACGGTCAATCTACAGCGACCATCGCCACAAAGCTTGGCATTAGCGACATCGCCGTTCGCAAAAGACTCGGCGAAGTTTACAAAAAGTTTCAGATTGGGGGGAACGGCCCTGGAAAGCTTTCGGAATTGAGGCATCAGTTGCTGTTTTCATACCACATCGATCAGGGAACGAGCGATTTTAGTGGAGGTAAAGGCTCTCTATTGAAGATGGCGATTGGACACCGACAGGAAGATTGGGGCCAAGCACCGGATGTTTCGGTTTTTTACGGACGGACTGAAGAATTAACTACTTTAAAGCAGTGGATTGTATCAGATAATTGTCGCGTGGTAGCGCTGCTTGGTTTGGCAGGTAGCGGCAAAACAACTCTGTCGGTGCAGTTGGCAAAACAGGTACAGAATGAGTTTGATTTTGTGATTTGGCGATCGCTGCGATCGACACCAACACCATCCGACTTCCTAGGAAACTTAATTCAACTTTTTTCTAACCAACAAAAACCCGATGTACCCATCGACCTCAACAGCAAAATTTCGCGATTGGTCGAGTATCTGCGGAAACACCGTTGTCTGGTAATTTTAGACGATTTTGAAGCGGTTCTCAGACCAGAAGAATTAGCGGGACACTACCGGGAAGGCTGCGAAGGATATCGAGATTTAATTGTGCGGCTGTGTGAGGTCAATCACAATAGCTGTTTACTGCTAGTTAGTTCGGAAGAACCTACGGAACTGGCTTTGCTGGCGGGAGAAAAAGTGCGGTCTTTAAAACCTGCTATTTCCGAGGAAATAGCGCGGGAAATTTTCCAAGAAAAAGGTTTGTCACCTCAAGATCAAGAGTTGAAAATCTTGTTATCCAGGTACGGAGGCAATCTGTTAGCATTAAAGATTGTAGCGACAACAATTAACGAGTTTTTCGAGGGAAATGTTTTAAAGCTTTTGGAAGCAACGGCGTTATTTATTGAAGAACATATCAGCAATTTGCTGGCGCAGCAGTTCGATCGAATGTCGAACTCCGAACAAGATATTGCCTACTGGATTGCTATTGCTCAAAGCCAGATTTCCCTGGCAACTTTACGAGAGCAGATGTTGGTCAATTCATCGCTGTCAGATTTGCTGAAAAATCTCGATTCTATGGGTCGTCGCTCGCTGATTGACAAAATCAGTGAGGGCGGGGAAACTGTTTTTATGCTTCAGCCTTTGATCGTGCAATATGTAACCGACCGATTAGTCGATCAGATTCGAGCCGAGGTTCTGGAGACGGTTAAGACCCAAGGAATAGAAAGAATGCGATTGTTGAAAACTCACAAATTGAGCATCAAAATTGCTAAAAGGAAAGGAAATAAAGGCGAGCCCATTAGCTCTATTTTAGAATTAGTAAAAAATCGGCTGCAAGTTTTGTTTGTGAAGACGACAGGCTTTGAAACACCGCTAAATCTCCTGACCGAAGTTGCCTCTGATCTGGAGGATAAATCGATTCTTGAGGTGGGATATGCTAGGGAGAATCTGG
>NZ_JAUBQQ010000027.1:0-64259 GCF_036701335.1 Microcoleus sp. Pol12B5
ATATGAAATTCTAATTAACTCATAATTTTGCCTGGAATATCATTCTACTATGTATTTGTGTAATTAATTCTGTCTAAGTACTTAGCAGCGTTACTAAGAGCCAATGAAATTCCAGCAGGTTTTTGCTACCAACGGTTGAGTATTGATGACAAGGGTGCGCCGTACAGTTTGCACGGTTTCAATGCCATCCATTTACCTGAAGTTGGTTGGTATCGGGTTGATGCAAGAGGTAACAAAGAAGGAGTCAACGCTCAGTTCACCCCGCCCCAAGAGCAATTAGCATTCAAGATTCAGTTTTCCGAAGAGGCAGATTTTCCAGCCATATTCTCAGAGCCGCTTCAAGTCGTTATAGAAGCATTGCAAGCACAGAAGACATGGGATGATATGCTTCGTAATCTCCCAGACGTTTCGTTGGAGTCTGCCAAGAGTTATATTCTGTTATGAGGGATAATGATTGTATGCCAGTCCGCTAACACGACGTTGAAGCCATAATCAGAGTCATGTCGCTTAGTTATTGTGATATTTGTCGCCACTCAATTTAGCCGTCAAGCATCATATGAATATTATCCAAAGTATGATTGAGGAAGAATAGTTATGGAAACAGAGTAGGATTTTAGTGAGGCTAAGCGAGGGGCGATCGATCCAATCTTACCTGAGAAAACTCGGATTTCAGCTATGACAAGTTTGACGTTCAAAGAAGTTATGATTAATCTACGCTCCGCGACTTCCGCTGATTTGGATCTGTTACGACACTGGGATGAGCAACCTCACGTAATTTCGTCAGATCCTAACGATGACTGGGCTTGGGAGGTGGAACTTGAGCGCGCACCCGATTGGAGAGAACAATTGATTGCTGAAATTGATGGTCGTCCCATCGGATTTATCCAAATCATCGATCCGGCACGCGAGGAGACCAACTATTGGGGTGATATGGCGGCGGATCTTCGTGCTATTGACATTTGGATTGGGGAAGAAACCGATTTAGGCAAAGGCTATGGAACACAAATGATGCAGCTTGCAATTGTCAGATGTTTCGCAGATCCGGCGGTGAAGGCTGTCCTCGTCGATCCGCTTGCCAATAATACTCGCGCCCACCACTTCTATGAACGAACGTCTTGGCTTTCAATTTATCGAGTACCGAAAGTTCGGTGACGATGATTGCTTTGTTTATCGCCTGAACCGAGTAGATTGACCCCATGAATTGATCTCGCATTGCTCTAGCAGCAGTCCGTGAGCGATCGCAAAAATCTACAAGTTATTTTTTGAGCTGTGATTGGAAAATATTAGATGATCCTTGCCTTAATTGACTAGGAAGTTGTTGTCAGAGTCGCTAAAAATTAAGCTGAGTTCAGGAAAGAGTGAACGAACTGTAGAGGGCGCAGAGGAGGGAAAAGAAGATGGAAAAAAGGTTCAGATTGAAGCAATTGAGCGTGGTTAGGATTGCTATAATGACCTGAGCGATCGTTAGAGTCGATAAAAAGTAGCAGGCAAAGAGAGTCAGCACCCCGCTTTAATTTTAGGCGGTTAAAACCGCTATCTCGCTTTCCTCTGAACTCTCGCATAGACTGAGTTTCCAGCTTCGGAGGTTTTCTCATGAAAATAATTTGGGAAAGAATTGATAATTGGCTGGCAGCCAATGCACCTCAAGTGCTAAAAAGTCTCAGACCAGGCGCTAATGATGAGGAGATCCATCGAGCAGAAGCATTCTTTGGTGTAGAGTTTCCCGAAGATTTCAACCTGTCTTACCGCGTCCATAACGGTCAGGATGAAGAATCTTATTCCCTGTTCCCCAACTTGGAGTTCCTCTCTCTCCAAAGCGCGATCGAAATATCTGAAAAATGGCAGGATTGTTCAGGCGATAATTTTAGGTGCGAGCCTGAAAACATTTTTGAAGGAATCTGGAACGGTTGGTGGAACCCGAATTGGATTCCATTCACAAACGAAAGCAATGGTGCTTGCGAATGCGTAGATTTAGCTCCAGCAGCAGGCGGAAATGTTGGACAAGTCATTATTGTTGAGTGGCGGGAGGCTACTAGAGGGCTTATTGCACCTAGTTTTCGAGTTTATCTGGAAACCTTTGCAGATGCACTAGAACGAGGAGAATATCGGTTCTCTGAGAATGGTTATGGGTTAGTGGATCTAGTTGACTTTGAAATATTGATGCAGAAACACAATTGAAAGGCCCCAACAAGCAGCACAGGCTGTGGCAGTAGTTTGAAAACGATCGTTTTTTGTGAATAACGTATTGACATTGTAAATACATTTTACCTATACTAGGGAGCATGAATGTATACTTCGTGCTCAATGGCATTACCTTTGTATGGGACGAGGGAAAAGCGCGGATAAATCCCACGAATCATGATGGGGTTACTTTTCAACAAGCTGCTGAATCCTTCTTGGACCCATTTCTAGTTGTCGTTGATCCCAGCCGCAATGAGGAAGCGCGTGAGGCTGTGATTGGGCTAGATAGTCGGTGGAATCTACTGTATGTGGTTCACATTGAGCGTGAAGAAAATGTCATTCGGATTATTTCAGCACGTAAAGCAACTCGTCAGGAGAGGGCAGAGTATGAAGGTTGAAGCATTAAAGCAGCGATTAAACCGCAACCGTCCAATGACTAGCGTGACGATTCGTATGCCCGAAGATGTTGTGGAAGATTTAAAAAAAGTTGCACCATTGTTGGGTTTTTCGGGTTATCAGCCATTAATTCGTGCTTATATCGGTCAAGGTTTGCGCGTTGATTTAGAACGATTTGAGAGCGAGACAGTAACAGCCTTAGTAGCAAGTTTGAAGCGTCGAGGTGTCAGCGATGCAGTGATTGATGAGGCATTAAAGGAAGTCGTTCATGCTGAGTCCTGTTAATTGTGTCGAGCCAGCAGTACAAAAAGGCGATCGATCTAACATTCAAGATAGCTAACACGACACGGTATCTCATTACGCAAGTCACTGCCTCATGAACGCAGACGCTATGAACAATACCTCAAAAACCGACGGGGCTAGAATCGACGAAATGAGCGATAAAGATATCGATCCCTCCGATATTCCACCGCTGTCGGAGGATTTCTTTCATCGCCGATTAAAACTGTACAAATCCGCATTCGGATGATCGACCATTAATGAAAATATTCCCTGCTCGCATTCATATTCTGTTTGCCAGTCAAGCTCCCGTCGGACTAATCATTCGACGCGGCCCGTCGAAGCAGGTTGCAACAATGCTATGGGATCGACAATGCGATCGATTCCAACTGGGACAATGGTTAAAGGGACGCATCTACGAACGCCGGAGTGACCTCTCACCCGACGGCAAATATCTGATTTACTTCGCGATGAATGGTCGCTGGCAATCGGAGGCCTGTGGTGCCTGGACTGCGATTTCACAAGCACCATACCTCAAAGCGATCGCCATCTTCCCCAAGGGGGATTGTTGGAATGGGGGTGGTCTGTGGACGAGCCAAGCCACCTACTGGCTCAACGACGGCTGCTACGGCCACCAGATATTGCGGGATACTTCAACAGTCCGTCGGGACACCACCTACGTCCCAACCTGCAATTATGGCAACAACGAGTGTCTCGGCGTCTATTACCCTCGACTTTTACGCGATGGTTGGCAACTGGTCGATCGCGTACAGTTCGGCAAAAGGAAAGCCCAACATATCTTTGAAAAATCGATCGGCAACGGCTGGATACTCCGCAAAATCGCCCATGCCGAGATCGATCACCCAGAGGGGAAAGGCTGTTATTGGGATGAACATTCACTCATTAATCGGGCTACTAATGCCACGATTAGTTATCCCCAAGGGGAGTGGACAGACCTGGATGGCAAACGGCTAGTCTGGGCGGCTGAAGGCAACCTCTATGCGGCAGAGATAACAGCGGAAGGATTAACCAACGTTGTCCTATTATTTGATTTTAATGATATGCAATTTCAGCCGATCGCTGCGCCATACTGAATCATCATCCATTTTTAACGGGATACCGATAACCGAACTTAAACCGCTATATGTCTATATCCGTAACCTCTAGTTTGGTATCTCCGATTCTTTCGGAGTTAAAATTGATATCTCTTGCTGTCATAAAACGACCAATACTAAAAACAAAAGAAAGAATAGAAGTCCTCACTAAAAAATCCAACAAGGTTCGTAGTGAGGACTTTAGCCCTAATTAAGCAAACTTAATCTTCAAATAATCCTCCTCCATCTTCGCCCCCGAAGGTTGGAGCGCCGCTAAAGCTTGCGGCAACACCAAATTACGGCGGTGATTGCCAATCCGAACATTCAACTCATCTCCCGTTTTGCTCAACTGGATCTGATCCTTAGCAATTCCGGGCAAATACAGTTCAAGACTATATTGATTGTTTTCCTGCACGATCTTAATCGTATTTTCTTTGTAATAAACTTGACTTGGATCTTCGTCTTTATAAAGAGTTTCTTTCAACCGTTCCAAAGCTGCCAAACCGCACATTTCTTCAGAATAAAGTGGCACCTCCTTAACTGGCAGCGGCATAAAATCTGAGTGAATTTCCTGACGGTACTGTTCCTGGCTTTCTTTCCACCGTTTAAAAAATGGGTCAGTTACTTCTGCAGGAATAATCCGGTTAGCTACTACTAAATCAGTGGCTACATTGTATAAACTCAAATAGGCATGAGCGCGCAGAGACTCTTTAATTACCATTTTTTCTGGATTGGTAACTAACCTTACCGAAGTCACAGTATTGTCAGTTAAAACCTTTTCCAGAGCTTCGATTTGTTCGTAAAATTCGTAAGGTGCATCCATCACCTCTTTGTCTGGCAAAGAAAAACCCGCAATTGGTCTAAAAATAGGTTCAACTAAAGGTCGAAGGGCGGCTGATATGCCTTGCAGCGGCTTGTAAAATTTTCTCATGTACCAGCCGCCAACTTCCGGCAAACTTAGCAGTCTTAATGCTGTGCCTGTTGGAGCAGAATCGATAATTAAAACATCAAATTCGCCTTCGTCGTAATGCCGCTTCATTCGCACTAAACCGAAGATTTCATCCATTCCTGGCAAGATGGCTAATTCTTCAGCTTGCACCCCTTCGAGCCCCTGCGCTCGCAAGACTTGAGTAATGTAGCGCTTAACTGCTCCCCAATTGCCTTCTAATTCCCTGAGAGCGTCTAATTCTGCTCCCCACAAATTCGGTTTCACCAGCCGCGAATCGTGTCCCAGTTCCATGTCAAAGCTGTCGGCTAAGGAGTGAGCCGGATCTGTACTCAGCACTAGGGTTTTGTATCCCAATTCGGCACATCGCAGCCCAGTCGCAGCGGCTACGGAGGTTTTGCCGACGCCGCCTTTTCCAGTCATTAATATTAAGCGCATTGATTGTTTAGCTCGCCTGAAAGTAGTTTACTCTTATATTGTAACGTTATGTAACAAAAATTAATTTGCTGGGGGAATTAATTGGGGCGACAAGCAGCCGCTGAACACAGCGTATTTCCTGTAACTCACGAAATTGCTGCAATGTCAAGATCAGTTAAAATTATTTATTTCAAATATCAATTGCGGCGCCTAAAAATCCATCAGCGTTCATCTGTGTTTATCTGCTAACATCTGCGGTTCAAAAAGGGATCTCGCTCTTGAAACACCATCTTTTATTGCTAACAAACCTAAGCCAAATTCTCAAACATTAGTTTTCACCGGAAATATAAGCTGTTTGAGTACATCCAACCGCGAACAATTCCAGTAATCGATGTGAGAAACAATTAAACCGTCGCTGTTGACTTTCAGTTCGCTCCTACCGGCGATCGCCATTTTCGGCTTCCAAGGTAGCGGTGCGATCCAGCTCAGAGTCCAGCGAGTTTCTATAGTATCTACCGACTGCGAAATCCCGTGCAAATCGAGATTTACATCCTGAAAAAAAGTCCCAATAAACCCGATCATTTTGCGGTAGCGATCGACTCCTTTAAATCGATTCACCGGATCTTCAAAATAAACATCTTTTGCATAGATGCTGTAAGTCTGATTATCGGGAAATCTTTGATAATCGTCTTTGAGAATTTCAATAATGTCCATTTCGAGCGATCGTTATTCTTCTATTATTAGAATATAATTTTAACACAATAGATATAAAATTCGCAATTTTCGTTCAAATTGTGATAGTATATCAGGTTATTTCCTGCCTTGCAAACTTTCAACTTAACATCACAACTATGATTGACCTCTACACTTTTACCACACCGAACGGCCGCAAAGTCTCGATCATGCTCGAAGAAATAGGTTTACCCTACAACGTGCACGTCATCGACATCACAAAAAACGACCAATTTAGCCCAGAGTTCATCGCCATCAACCCCAACAGCAAAATTCCGGCGATAGTCGATCGAGATAACGGCATCACCGTCTTCGAGTCCGGCGCTATTCTGATCTATCTTGCCGAAAAAAGCGGCAAATTTCTGCCCGCAGACAAACAAAAATACTTTCAAGTTATGCAGTGGCTGATGTTTCAAATGGCCAGCGTCGGCCCGATGTTTGGTCAGCTAAACCACTTCAAACGCTTTGCACCCGAACAAATTCCCTATGCGATTGGGCGCTACGAAAAAGAAACCTTGCGCCTCTACGGAGTATTAGACACTCAACTAGCAAAATATGAATATATCTGCGGCGACTATTCTATTGCCGACATTGCTATCTATCCCTGGGTTGCTATTTACGAATTTCAAGGATTAACCCTCGACAACCACCCCCACCTCAAACGTTGGGTAGAAACCTTGCAGAAACGTCCTGCAGTTGAGCGCGGTATGGCTGTTCCATCATTATAAACCCCCCATCTAAATTGTATTTTTGGGCGGGCTAGAAGCCCACCCCACAAGCAAATTGACTTTTGTGGAACGGGCTAGAAGCCCGTTCCACAAAAGCCTTCGAACTCATCAATCCGCGAAATGCTTAATAATCGCCTCAGCAAACTCCGAACACTTCAACTCAGGCACCGGAGGCTCCATCAACCTCGCCAAATCGTAAGTAACTTCACCATTAGAAATTGCCGCTCCTAAACCCTTCTTAATCAAGTCTGCTGCTTCCTGCCATCCCATGTATTCTAACATCATCACCCCGGACAAAATCAGGGAACCGGGATTAACTTTATCCAAACCAGCGTGTTTCGGTGCGGTACCGTGAGTTGCCTCAAAAACTGCACATTCATCACCAATATTCGCACCAGGGCCCATACCCAATCCACCCACAATGGCGGCGGCCGCATCGGACAAATAATCCCCGTTTAGATTCATTGTCGCCAAAATCGAATACTCGGCCGGTCGGGTTTGAATTTGTTGGAAAATACTGTCAGCAATTCGGTCGTTGACCATGATTTTTTCTTTCCACTGGCCGCTGCCGTGACTGTCCCAAATTGCAAACAGAACGTCGGCTACTTCTTGACGAATTTTGGCTTGTTTTTCGGGGGTCAAAGCATCGTATCCCGGATCTATTTGGCGAGCATTATCTTCTAAGCTAATGTCGGGATTTTTTTCTTTGTTGCCCAGAATCCAAGACTCTCTTTCAGTTACGCACTGTTCGCGAAATTCGGTGGTTGCTAATTCGTAACCCCAATCTCGGAAAGCTCCTTCAGTATATTTCATGATGTTGCCTTTGTGCACCAAAGTCACTTGCTGCTTATCTTTTGGCAACCGTAAAGCGTGGGTAATAGCCCGCCGCACTAAACGCTGAGAACCTGTTTTGCTAATGGGTTTAATTCCGATTCCCGAATCGAGGCGAATTTGTTTTTTGCCATGTTCTGGTGTTGCTGGAATTAGCTCATTATTGAGGAATTCAATCAATTTTTTGCCAATTTCGCTGCCTTTAGCCCATTCAATTCCGAGGTAAATATCTTCTGTATTTTCCCGGTAAATAATTACATCTAGGAGTTCAGGAGTTTTGTGTAGCGATGGTGTTCCCGCATAATATTTGCAGGGCCGCACGCAGGCGTAAAGGTCAAAGATTTGCCGCAAAGCTACGTTTAGCGATCGAATTCCGCCCCCGATTGGGGTTGTCAGTGGCCCTTTGATGGCGACTCCGTATTCTTTGATGGCGTCTAAGGAGTCCTGGGGCAGATATTGGTAAGTACCGTAGACATCGCAAGCTTCGTCGCCTACATAGATTTTAAACCAGTTGATTTTTCGATCGCCACCGTAAGCCTTGTCTACCGCAGCATCCATGACTTTCTGGGATGCAGGCCACAAGTCAACGCCGGTACCGTCGCCGCGAATGAAGGGAATAATTGGGTCATTGGGGACGATCGGCGAACCGTCTTTGAAAGTAATTTTAGAACCTGTTGTTGGGGCTACAATTTTTTCGTACATATCTTAACAGCGCGGATAGGAATGTTCCCTATTTTGCCACGATTGTCTGCCTAAACCTCAATCAATCCTAAAGATTTGTATGAATTTTTGATAAATTGATTTTTAACCGCAGATAACAGCAGATAAACGCAGATGTTTTTGGGGATGTCTGCATTTATCTAAAATTTTATTCTTTTTGCATATTCTTCTTCACAATCCACAAAATACACCAGATGACTATAATCACCACAACTATTTTGGAAACCGGGCCGAGATAATCCTCTACAAGTGTATAATTTTCCCCTAGTTTATATCCGGCAAAAGTCAGGAAACTTACCCATAAAAGAGTGCCGCCTGTTGAGTAGATTAAAAAAGGAATTAAAGGCATATTATTGATGCCAGCCGGCAGGGAAATTAGGGTGCGAACTCCCGGTACGAGGCGACACAAAAACACGGCTTTGTTGCCGTGTCTGTTAAACCATCTATTTGCTTTGTCAATATCGGCGCCCGATACAGCGATCCACTTGCCGTATTTGTCGGCTAAACTGCTCAAGCGTTCTTCGCTCAATAATTTACCAGCATAGTACCAGGGAAGCGCCCCCAGAACTGTACCGATTACTCCTGCTGCGATCGCCGGTGAAAACTCCATTCTGTTCTGGAATACCGTGAATCCTGCCAGCGGCATAATCAATTCTGAGGGTATGGGGGGGAAAAGATTTTCTAAAAACATCAACAGCCCTATTCCGAAATAGCCCATAGACTGCATTGTGTTAGTTATCCATTCAACCATTTTGATTCCCTAATTTGGTAAGAAGAAGTCATTAGTCATTAGTCATTGCTCGTTCCCAGGCACAGCCGGGGAACACATATCTAGAGGCTCTGCCTCGACTCCCCTTGAGGGAGGCAGAGCCTCCTTGTATTCATTCCCAGGCCGAGTCCGGGAACGAGAATACTATGATTAAGTGCCCGAAGTCCAAGAGTTTGTGTACTCAATTTGTTCAGCAGTCAAAGTATCAATGTGAATACCCATTGCTTCCAATTTGAGACGGGCAATTTCTTTGTCAACTTCCACGGGAATTGAATGAATACCAGGCTCTAGTTTGCCTTTGTTCGTAACTAGATATTCGCAGGCTAAAGCTTGGTTAGCAAAGCTCATATCCATCACGGCACTGGGGTGTCCTTCGGCTGCTGCCAAGTTGATTAAACGACCTTCGCCCAACACAATAATCGACTTGCCATTATTGAGGTGATATTCTTGAGTGAAAGACCGGACTGTTTTCACGTCGGTACTTTTGGCACCGAGGGATTTGAGGTCAATTTCAATGTCGAAGTGACCGGAATTGCAAACAATTGCGCCGTCTTTCATTGTCTCGAAATGTTCGGCACGAATGACGTGTTTGTTGCCGGTAACGGTAATGAATATATCTCCGACTGTTGCTGCTTCGTCCATCGGCATTACGCGGAAACCGTCCATCACTGCTTCGATCGCCCGAATCGGATCAATTTCGGTGACAATTACGTTAGCACCCATACCACGGGCGCGCAGTGCCGTGCCTTTGCCGCACCAACCGTAACCTGCAACCACAATATTTTTACCGGCTAACAAAATATTAGTAGCGCGGATAATGCCGTCTAGGGTAGATTGACCGGTTCCGTAGCGGTTGTCGAAGAAGTGCTTGGTGTCGGCGTCGTTGACGTTCATTGCGGGGAAAGTCAGCACGCTGTCTTTCAACATGGCCCGCAGGCGCACGATGCCGGTGGTAGTTTCTTCGGTAGTTCCGATCAAGTCGGAAATTTGGTTCGGGCGGTGTTGGATCAGTGCCGCTACCACGTCGCTGCCGTCGTCGATGATAATATTGGGGCGGTGGTCTAGGGCTGTGTAGACGTGACGTTCGTAGGTAGCCGCATCTTCTCCTTTGAGGGCGAAGACGGAAATGCCGTAGTCTTGAACTAAGCAAGCTGCTACGTCATCTTGAGTGCTCAGGGGGTTGCTGGCGATCAGTACGGCGTCGCCACCGCCGAGTTTGATGGCGATTGCCAAATGAGCGGTTTCTGTGGTTACGTGGCAGCAAGCGGCCAAGCGAATGCCAGCGAAAGGCTTTTCTTTAGCGAAGCGTTCTTGAATTTGCCGCAAAACGGGCATTTCCCGGCCGGCCCACTCGATGCGTTGCTTTCCCAGGGGGGCGAGGGACAAGTCTTTGACTTCGTGTTTAATCTTGACGGATGTAGCAACCATGTATGTTATTTCTCAGAAATCATCAAACTTTGTTAGTTTTAGCAGATTAACCCATCGGCGGGCAAGTGCTGTGATTTTACTTGATCGGGGTCGGCGCTGCTAATCTTAAATTTTGATTGTGTTTTAATGATTAGTGAGCTAGTCGAGGGAGTCACCCGCACAGTGAGAGTCAAACATTCTTGTCTGGCGATCGATCTCAATCTTTTGTGTTAGCGTGGCGTTCTGGAATTATTTGACACTCTCACTTGGGCTGCTGGCAGTTTGAGCGCCTGCGTGATTGCCTTCCCGGCTTGGCGTCCGGCAGATATCATTGGTTTGTTATGACTTGGTTCAGTAGGGATTAGTTTCGCGTTTCCAGACATCTTCAAATACTTTTTAGCGGAAATATTGTTGCTGTGGCACGAACCGTTTCAATTGGGCGATCGGATAATTGTAGAAGGCTTTGAAGGTACTCTTGAAAAGATTTTGTGGCGTTCTACTGGCTCTCCTGAACTTATGGTTACAAGTTTATCTAATCAAAAAAGCAAGCTAATACGCGATTCCTAAAATTATTAAAATTATAAAAACCATACCCTTGCCGCATTATCAACTTAATCCGATTGTTGATTCCTTCCATGACTCCACTTGTGGTGCGATCAAGAAAGTAGTTGCAAATACCCTCAAAACAATTCTCAATTGTTGATGCAGATTCTCTAAAAAACACTTGTGCGTGATTTGGAATTATGTCAATTTTGTAGTGACTAATTAGGGCTTGCTGAGTAATCTATCGCTTTCCCAATAACAGGAGCGATCTATATATTTAAGCTCGATTTAATATAAGTATTTATGTATTAATCCACTCCTATTATAAGGGAAGATTATCATTGATTCCAAAACAGGTGTTCTTTTTCCAAACAGACATAAAAACCCACAAAAAAACTGGCGCCCCCAGGTAGAAGGATTCATTACAAAAAAAGTAATTGCAATAACGCTACCAGATGTATTATCAAGTTTAGCCATCACTCGATTCAGACCGAATCTTCGTTTACCTTGTCCGAATTTTCCCTCAATCGCGTTGCGAATTCTCTCATCCTCCAACGCTTGCCTCTTTTTTTATTTACTCACATTTGCTGGAGGTCTTCCTAAAGGAAGCCCACTGATTCTAATTCCTCTTTCTTTACACCAAGCTCGGTTTTCTCGATTTCGATAAATTCAATCTGCATGAACTGACTCTGGATAATATCCTGTGATCCTATGATATGCTTCTACTTGTGCTTTTAAGTCCCCGGATTCGTTAAAGTTATCCCAGCTCATCCGGTCTAAGAATACATACCCTTCAAAGCAAGTGGCTGATAGTTTGGCTCGCCTCTCTACGCTTTTTCCGGCTTTTCCTCTGACTACTGGGCGAATGTGAGGCTGACTTAAACTTACTATTCTATCCTCAATACTCTGTTTATTATTGTCAAATAATCCTAGCTGTTGATGATAGATTTTTCTGAGTAATAGAAAGGTTTTATATTGCTTTTTATTTAAACTTTATAGGGTCGCACCTGACTCGATTAGGTGTTCAATATGAGCGAGATTTCTTTTGATGTATTGGAGTTGTTTTTTAAGCCTCTGTCTTCTTTTATTGCGGGTGGATCGTCTTTTTTTCGCTACTGCTAAGTAGTTTTTTACAGCAAATTTTACAGTAGGTTGTTGGTTTTTTATTGGTTGGATTTTTGAACTATTTATACAGGATGTCTATTTTTTTTGGTATAAACTCTGGCTCCGTTTAATAGTCCTAAATGGGTAGGATAACTAATGTCGGCTGGGGCCGAAGGAGCATCTATAGCATTTCTTAGAAAGATAAGGTATAATATAAGTGACTTAAACGGAGTGAAAAATATATAACTTTAAAATGTTATACAGATATAATTAAATGGGGCTCTCTTCGAGCAGTAGTCCCTCGACCCGCAGTCACGAGAATAACAACTACCTCAAATTTTAGCAAGGATCACGCATTAGTAAAAATGAAAACTTATTCTCTTGATGCTAGACAAAAAATTATGGAGGTGTACCATAATGAACCGCTGTCACAAAGAGCAATAGCTAAGCGTTTTTGTGGAGCCTCGGAGTTTTGTCCAAAAAATGGTTAAACAGTATCGTGATACCCAAAATATTGCTCCTCGCACTGAGCGATGTGGAGTCAAATTAAAACTGAATTCAGAACAACTGCTAATTTTAGCGGAATTGATTGAAGCAAACAATGATGCAACTCTCGAAGAACTCCGTTATTTACTGTACCAAAAAATTGGTTTTACCATCAGCGTAGCAACGATGGGAAGAATGGCAAAACTCTTAAACATGACTTTGAAAAAAAAACTCTTTTCCCGTCAGACAAAGGCACTGACAGGGCTCAGAACCTGCGATACGAGTTCTGGCAAAAAATTAGAGAAGTTTGTTTCAAAGACTTAATATTCATTGATGAATGTGGAGTAAACTTGGCAATGGTTAGGTTATACGCTCGCTCTCTAAAAGGTTCAAGAACTCTCGTGATCAAAACCGAATAAACGCGGAAGGAATGTCTCAATAATTGGAGCTATATCGGTCAAAGAAGTCCTAATATCAGTTAATTTAATAGGTACAACTGATGGAATTACATTATTTGAGGCTTGGATTATCCGAAAATTAGTGCTAAACTTATGGAAAGGTGCTTGTGTAGTGATGGATAAGAGAAAGGGGCAAAATTAATATACCTGTCGCCTTATTCGCCCGATTTCTCACAAGCGTGAAAATTTATAGTCAAAACTTAAAAATATTCTCCGTTCTATCAAGACACCTAATTATAAAGAGTTAGCAAAAGCACTCTTAGTTTGCATTTAGTGAAGTTACATCAGCAAATATTTGGAATTGGTTTACTCACTGCTGTTATTGTACCTCACCTTTGTAAGGAATGCTATATTCAGCAAGCCCTATATAGTGCAAAAGCTGATTATATTTTAGCGCTTAAAGCCAACCACCCTGCACTTCATGGGCCCGTCAAGACTTGGTTTGACCAAGCGCTAGCTCTCAAATTTGAAGGCAGATCCTTCAGCTACAACGAACGGATAGAAAAAGGACATCACGGTCTCGAAAAAAGACAAGTTTGGAGCGTCCCTGTTTCTCAACTATCACCGTTGCATCAACAATCGGATTGGGTAGGTCTAAAGACCCTCGTAATGGTAATACGAATTCGGCGTTTATGGAATAAAACTACTTATGAAATCCAGTTTTATTTGACTAGCGTAAGATTGTGACGCTTGTAAGCTTGGACAGGCAATCCGTCTCCATTGGGGCATTGAGAATGGTCTGCATTGGACTTTAGATGTCACTTTCAAAGAAGATGCTTGTCGTGTCCGAACGGGACATGCACCACACAATCTGGCATTACTACGAGGGATAGCTCTTCATGCTTTAAACCGGGATAAATCTTTTCGGCGTAGCAATCGCCAAAAATCCAATCGAGCCGCACTGAATAATAACTATATGCTGACTATTCTTGCTGCTTGTTTATCCCACCCAACATGATGATGCCTCTCAATCCTCTTGTCAATAGGGTTAGAGATGCACTTACCCTGATAAATAAAGCTGCATATTTCACGGAATAAGCCTCTACCAATATGCAGCTTTCTTGTCTTTATTTCCTTCCCCACTCGTCATTATTCAAGCAATGTCTTAACCTAAGAAAATTCCCGTCAAGCTTCAAGATTTATGGCAACAAAACGAAACCACGATCGCTCTGACGGGGTGACAACAAGAGTCAAAACCACGATATAATCAAGGACATAGCCTTCCAAGCCCTTTGAAAAAATGGCAGCTTGTAACACAACCTTCAATTCCGGGATGCCGTTCACAAGGTAGCAAAAACTCTGCTAAACCAAGGGTGGGGGTTTTTCGTTTGGGAATACAATCTGTTATGCGGATAAAAGGACTTGAACCTTCACTCCTCTCGGAACCAGAACCTAAATCTGGCGCGTCTGCCAATTCCGCCATATCCGCATTTTTACATTTTAATACAATAGCACACAACAGAGCGATCGGTCAATCGATTTTAGATTTTAGATTTTAGATTTTAGATAAAACACAGCTACCCACTGATAAATCCGCAGGCGGATGACCAAATTGCTCGATCGCCCAACATCGAGAAACCCGGTCATTTTGGCACACCGGGTTCAATCATGAGTTATCGCCACAGCAATTTTCCGTATGTTTCACTCGTCGCTTACTTTTGGCCCAGCGCCTTCCAGGTTGTTTCGTCAACCATGCCGTCAACCGTCAAACCCTTAAATTTCTGAAAGTTCTTGACAGCCGTAGCAGTGCGAGCGCCAAAAATGCCGTCGATCGGGCCCGGATCGTAACCCTGCATTTCCAAACGCACCTGTAGCGTCTTCACCTTGGAACCGACAGCGCCTTTATTTAGAAGAGTTGGAGGATTGCCGGCAGCAGCAGCATTGCTCAGAATTGGAGCATTGTTCTGCACAGTTTCAGGAGCAGACGCCGGATCTGCTGCTAAAGCTGTCCAAGTTTCTTTGTCCACAATGCCGTCTGAGTTCAAACCCTTAGACTGCTGAAAGGCACGAACCGCCGATGTAGTGCGAGAGCCATAGGAACCGTCGATCGTCCCCACCTTGAAACTGTGCACCTGCAACCGTTGCTGTATGGCAGCAACTTCTGGCCCATCAGCTCCCGCCGAGATAGTTTTTTCCTTTCTGACTGGCGCCTGCTCGCCCGCGTAAAAAGGCTTGTTAAACATATCTGCTTCGGACTTTCCCTCGGGCGATGCTGACGCACCTGGATCGGCGGGAGCCGTAAAGTCTCTGCGGTACTGTTCCTGCACCAAAGGCTCGGAGTCAAAAGCAGCAATTGCCTTTCGGGTTAAGCCGGGAGCGAGCAGAGCGATCAAGCTGAAAATCGTAACAGTAGTCACACGCATAAATTTCATCCTGTTAGTAAGGTTTGACAGGGTTTCCCTGTTTTCAAGTTTCTAAATCTAATTGTATTACCCGGACAGCTTTCTGAGACATATAGCAAAAGCAAGAGGGAAGAATGCCCTTCTACTTCGCTATCGGGTAAGAAGAAGTCCGAGGGAAGGGGTAATAGACCGCATTGGTTTGAGCCATTAAGAAAGTTCTAAGCGTCTGGCGCGGTTGCTATATCTGCCCCGGTCTCTAGAATTTCAGCACTCGGGACACCAGCACTCACAACTTACCTGTTAGAAGTAGGGGCCGGTTCGCACTATTCCTAATAAACCCACTTGATTCCGAGATGTTTCGTTACCAAAGCTCATATTTTCGTATAAACCACGTCTTTTAGCCTCAGTCTTATGGTACAAAACCTGCCGTCATTCACAAATCTTTACAGGCGAATTTTCTACAAAGTTGATCTATGAAAAGCGAAGTTTTTTCCTTCAATCTCCCCGTAATATCAATTTCGGTTGTATGGGAATTATTAAACCCCTCTTGACGCAGAGGATACAGAGAAAGGGAAGAGAGAGATGAATAATGGCGATACCAAGGGATTTAATATAAGCAAAACTCGCGACTTATCGATTTGCGTGTTCTGCCAATAAAGCCTTTGCTCTTGGCTTGTAAATGAGATAAAACAGCGATTCTACGTAGCGGAGCATATCTTCGCGGTTTTCCTTGGACGAGTAGTTCCAAAAACCGTAAGTCCGCGCCAGAGTCAGCAGCTTGGTAGTATGAATTTTCCAGGTATACGTGCTGTAAACTCGGTCAATGCCTCGCGTTGAAATTTCATACCAATAGTTGGGATCGTGTTCACATTTCGATAAAAAATCTAGAAGTTTTTGGGCAGTCTCCTGGTGGTTAGTCGGGTTGATATAAAACCCATTTACGCCATCTTGAATAATTTCCAGCGGGCCGCCAAACTGCGTCCCGAAAGTGGGAATACCGGTAATCATTGCTTCGAGAATTGTCAAGCCGAAAGCTTCAAATAAGGCTGGCTGAACAAATATACCTTGGGTGTCGGCGATTACCCGGTAGATTTCGCCGGACAGGCTTTTGGAAAGCTTCACTCCCAACCAGCGAATTTTATTGTGAAGGTTGTATTGGTCGATAATTGCGTAGAGTTTTTTAATTTCTTCTGCTTCTTCGTAGTCTTCGGTTTCTTCGACCCGCAGCTTGCCGGCTACTAGAATTAAGTTGCATTTTTCTTGCAATTCCTGGCTTTTTCCAAACAATTCTGCTAAGCCTGTCATGTTTTTAATGCGATCGAGCCGGGCCATCGAAAATAAAGGGCGCTTGTGCGGAGCGTCGAGTTTTCCAAAGACTTGTTCCGGGTCTTCTAGAGTAAACAGCAGTTCGTTGAGCCGATCGCGATCGCCTTGGACCCGGTCTTCGATCCGCGTGTAGGGAAAGTACACACTTTCGTTAACTCCCGGCGGCACGACGTTGAATTTAGGGCTGAACAGTTCAATCCCGTTCACAACGTGGTACAAATCCGGCATGGTAAAACACTTGTAAGATTCGTACTGACCAACACTATCGGGTTGGCCCACAATCTCTTGATAGGTGCTGCTGACAATACAATTAGCTGCATTCATGGCAATTATATCGGCAGTAAATTGCAGCGAAAAATGGTACTTTTCCTCTGATTCTTGCCAGTAGAGATTGCTGAACAAATATTTAGATTTTGCCAGCGCATGGGCAATATTGCACTGAGTAACTTTGAGTTTGCGAGACAGCAAAAACGCTACCAAGTTCCCGTCGGAATAGTTGCCGACAATTAAATCTGGCTTGCCCTCAAACTCAGCCAGAAGTTCTTTTTCTGAATCGATCGCATAAGTTTCCAAATAAGGCCAAATCTCGAATCTAGAAATCCAATTTTGAGTCAGTTTGGGATTAAACTCCCGGAAGGGAACCCGCAAAATCCAAGCATTTTCTGTGGCGTGAACTTTTTCCAAACGTTGGTTGCAGCGCGTGCCGTCGCTGTTAGGAATTAACCGGGTGAGAATAATTACTTTAGGTTTGACTCCTAAACTATCGAGACCTGCAAGATGAATGTCTTCTTGCAGTTGTTTTTCTAAACTCTTGGCTTGATCGAGGACATAAACTACCTGGCCTCCCGTATCCGGTCGCCCCAAAACTCCTTCTTGGCCGAACCAGCCGTGAGGAGAAACTAGGACGATGTTGAAAATCATCGGGATGCGAGAAATAAATGCTTCTAGGGTTTGCGGATCGGAGGAATCAATTAATTCGTCAAGAATTCCTAGGGTTTCATGCACGCGGGCGGCGGTATTTCCCCAACCTGCCTCGAAACCCATCATTTGCAAAACCACTCGAAATCTCTCGTAGGGTTCTTCTTCAGAAAGATCGCCGACAAAGGTGAGGGCTTTTTTGATTTGTTGTGAAAGTTGTTCTTGGGATTTTATGCGATCGTTAATTAGTAATTGTACGCCTTTGTAGCGGTGAATCCGCAAGAAATTAAATAGAGCTTCCTGCCACTGTCTGGCGTCTTGAAATAGTTTGCTGGAGAGATATCGGTTGAGGAATTGTACTCCTTTGCCGATGTTTTTGGGGTCGCGAATTGTGGGGGAGTAGTCGTAAAACGGGCCGAAATCTAGTTCTAGAATGTCGCCTTCTTGGGGATGAAAGTGGTTGACGAAGCGATCGCGCACATCGAGCAAGTCTTGCACTGTCATCTGCTCAACAGTCAAGTCGTCTGCAACTCGCACTATTTCCATACTAGCAATTTTTGGTCGCAGCAGGACGCAAAGGCTGCCATCTTCGAGGATAATTTCCTGAACGTAGTAAATTAATTTGCTTAAATGAGAAGATTGATGGAACTCTTCAGGCTTTTCGTATTTGGTGCAGTAGGTGGCAAAAGCGTTAACTATGTCGTTTCGCAGTAAATATTTGTTTCCCAAAGCGCGCAAATCGCTGACAAACTGACGGAAGTCGGTTTTTTCGTCGCTGGCGATAACAGCCTGAAAGAGTTCCGACATACATACTCCCTTATTTAGAATTTTTGATTTTCGTTGTAAAACAGGGCGATACTTTGTGAGTATCGCCCTTTATTTTTAGGGGGCTACTTTTTTTAATGCCATTTTAAAATCTGCAAAGTGAAGTTGCTATCCCTCAAATGACATAAAACTCCCCGTATTTATGGCGAATGTAACGGACAAAGGGATCGATAGTTAAAGGTGAACCTGTAACGCGATCGATCAATTCGACAGCAGTGTATTTGCGGCCGTGCTGGTAGATATTTTGTTTGAGCCAGTCGTGGAGTACGCTAAAATTGCCCTGTTCTATTTCTACGGGAATTTCAGGATTGATTTTTACTGCAGTTTCGTAGAATTGGGCGCTCATCAAGTTGCCGAGGGTGTAACCTTGGAACATTCCGCCGATCGTACCAACATACCAGTGAACATCTTGCATCGCGCCTTCGCTATCCGTGGCTGGGACAACGCCGAGGTCGGTTTTATAACGTTCGTTCCAGGCTTCGGGGAGGTCTCGCACTGCTAGTTTTCCCTCTACCATTGCCAATTCTAGGTCAAAGCGGATAGCGACGTGGAGGTTGTAGGTTACTTCGTCGGCGTCGGTGCGGATGAGCGATCGTGAGACTTTGTTAATTGCCCGGTAAAATGCGTCAGTGGATACGTGTCCCAACTGTCGCAAAAATACGCCTTGGAGTTGCGGATAAAAACATTCCCAAAAACCGCGGCTGCGCCCGACCAAATTTTCCCAAAGTCGCGATTGACTTTCGTGGACGCCGGAGGAAATGCCGCCTGCCAGAAGCGTGCCTTCAAATTCCGGGGAATTTCCGAGTTCGTAGAGGGCGTGTCCGGCTTCGTGGATGCTGCTGAAGAGTGCTTGATCCAAGTGGTCTTCATAGACGCGGGTGGTAATTCGTACGTCGTCTATGGAGAAGTTTGTCATGAACGGGTGCAGGGTGGTGTCTTGCCGTCCCCGTTGGAAGTCGTACCCCATGCGTTCTACGACTTTACGGGTAAATTCTAGTTGCTGGGATTCTGGGAAGTCTTGGTGCAAGCAGGAGTCGTCGGCGGGAGGTTGCGAGGTGATGGCTTCGACTATCGGCACTAATTCTTCACGCAGTTTGGCGAAAAGCGGGCGCAGCAGGGATACTTTCATGCCGTAGTCGCTACGATCGATCAAAGGATCGGCGATGTGTTCGTAGCCGGGGAAAAAGTCGGCGTATTGCCTGCTTAATTCTAGGGTTTTTTCGAGATACGGCTCAACGGCTGCGAAGTTGTTGGCTGCCCTGGCCGCGGCCCAAGCTTCGTAGCTGTCGGCTTGGTGGCGGCAGAGTGCGGACATAAAGGTTGCGGGGACTCTGGCGGCGCGATCGTAGTCTCTGCGGGCGATGCGGATCAGGCTGGCTGCGGTGGAGTCGTAGGGGAGGGTTTGTTCGTAGAAACGCAAGTCTTCTAGGAGTTCACCTATTTTGGGGTCGGTAAATTTTTCGTGGGATATTTGTTTGAGAGTAGCCAACTGGCGGCCTCTGGCATTTGCACCTTTGGCGGGCATATAAGTTGATTGATCCCAATGCAGCAGCGACGAGGCTGATTCGATGTCGTTAACTTCTCTGAGGTGGGCTGCCAGTTGAGCGAATTTTGCTTGAGTTTTGTCTAGGGTTTGCATGATTGGGGTTTATGGTGCTGTTTTGCCTACAAAGGTTGCAGTGCGGCATCGGTATCCATCAATCATTGCTACCCTGAAATCAAGCTAAAAACCGCACTTCTTCCCGTATTGTACGCAATTTAGAGTCATTTTTGCACAATTTCCGGTATTTATGCGGATTGAGTTCGATCGCCTTGGACAAGTTTTCGATCGCTAGCCGGATGCTGGTAGCTACAAGTTCCTGGCTGTTTGTGAGCTCGCCTGCTTCTTTTTCCAGGGCGTAAAGGCAAGCTTTTTGATAGTACAGGTTGGGATCGTCGGGTTTGAGTGCGATGATTTTATCGTAGGAGGCGATCGCTTCGGTAAATCGTTGAATTTTTTTGAGGGCTATGGCGCGGTTGTACCAGGCTTCGGTGTTGTCTGGCTGCAACTCTAGGGTTTTGTCCCAAGAGGCTATTGCTTCTTCAAAGCGTTGTAAGTTGGCCAAGGCTAAGCCACGGTTGTAAAAGGTTTCGCTGTCGTTTGGCTTGAGTGCGATGGCTTTGTCCCAGGATGCGATCGCTTCTTCAAATTGTCCCATTTGTGCGAGCGCTGTGCCGCATTTGTTCCAGGCTTCGGGGGAATTAGGCCGCAGTTGCAGGGTTTTGTCGTAGGAGGCGACGGCTTCCGAGTAGAGTTTTTCATCGGCTAGGGCTAAGCCGCGGTTGTACCAGGCTTGATGCAAGTCGGGTTTGAGTTCGATCGCTTTGTCGTAGGAGGCGATCGCCGCTGTATTTTGGTCGGATTTTCTCAGGGCAAATGCTTTGTTGTACCAAGCTTCGCAGTAGTCTGGTTTGATGGCTAGGGCTTTGTCGTAGGAGTCGATCGCTTCTGATAATTTTTCTAAGCTGACGAGGGTGTTGCCGCGGTTCGTCCAAGCTTCGGGGTAGCTGGGGTTGAGTTCGATCGCCTTTTCGTAGGATGCGATCGCTTCTGAGAGTCTGTTGAGCTTCCGCAAAACGTTGGCGCGATTATACCACGCTTCGGGATTGTTGGGTTTGATTTTTAGGGATTGGTTGTAGGCTGCGATCGCTTCTTCTAGCTGGCCCAATTTTTTGAGGGCTACGCCTTGGTTGTACCAGGCTTCATAAAATTTTGGTTCAAGTTCGATCGCTTCTTCCCAGGATTCGATCGCAGCTTGAAATCGTCCCATTGCTTCTAGGGCGTTGCCGCGTTCGTATAAGGTTTGAGCCTTTTGGGTGTTGACTGCTATGGATTTTTCCCCTGAGTCGATCGGCTTTTCTATGCTGGCTAATTTTTGCAAGGGGTTTCACCTCTTTATTTTCTGTCTAGTTGATACTTTTCTTTTTTATATGCGATCTTTTTTGCCTGTGAGTGCTTTCGATCGCGACTATTTGGTTATTTATGGCAATTTTACAGGAATTTGGGAACTTTTTCAATTTTTTTCCTTATAATTCTAGAGCTGGGACTTGGAAGTATAGATTAATACTAATTTTTTTTATGACTGCGTAGAAAAGAGGAAAGGGCGATCGTACTCAGGTGTGACAAACCTCATCCAAGATATAACAGGACTTACATATCGACCCTATTTGTAGTGCATTGCGGCCCTTTTTGCTACGGGTAGTGTAAAAATTTAAAAGTTGCGTAAGTCCTGATATAAGTTTCACCTATCGGCGATCACTGACTTAGCAAATTGTAAAGCTTTTCAGCAATTTGAGCCTGTGTATCTGATGATAATTCACCCAACTCACGTTGAACAACCACTGTAGAAACAGTTACCAGTTGATGCAGCCTGATAGTAGATGGCACCCGCAGCCCCGAAGGCTGAAAGTCGGGATGAGAAGCTTCTAATACGATATCTGTTTCCAGTAGATTTGTGGGCAAGCGACTTGTAATATAAGCAAGAATAACATGGCGTCGCGCTCCCAAAGGGTTAGTCAAACAAGCTGCTGGACGCAGTTTGTTAGCCGATAAATCATCATAGGGAAACGGTACTAGGAAAATCTTACCCTTGGTCATGGAATGGTTTACCGTCAGCTATGGTATAAATGTCTTCTTCTGGGTCTAGGATCGAACCAAAATCCGGCTCGATTGCTACTGTTTTAATCCATTCAGGGTCGTGGAAGGGCAAGCCATCAGCTAAAGTGTAGATATCTTCCGCTGAGTCTCTCAGAGAATCAAAAGCTGGATTTGCGATCGCAGCTTTTAGCCATTCATATTCTTCGAGTTTTGCTTTGTTAATTAGGGCGGCTTCTAGTGCTTCTAGTCGCTTCAGATCGGCATAAGTAATGATAGCAGCGATCGCCCTTCCTTCCTGTTCTATGACAATTCGTTCTCCAGTATCCTCGACATGGGCGATGAGTTCGGGAAATCTGTCATTGGTTAGATTAACATTTAGTTGAGTCATCTTTTAACTCGCTATTAATTATCCTATTATATCGTGTCCATTAGCTTCGTTGAAAAGTGTTTGTGATGCTGTAAGGGCGGGTTTTACCAACAATAATTGCCTCAAACCGACAATCTCATAAACCCGCCCCGCCCCCGCTTGGGCGGCAAATCCCTATTCTTGAATCAAGGCTTGAAACCGAGTATGCGATCGAATGCTGTCAAAATCCGAGTTAGTTTTTGCCATTTCTCGGTATTTGTCAGGATTCAGATTGATGGCTTGCTGCAAATTCTGAATCGCTTGGTCAATCTGACTGTGTAACGCATAGCAGCAAGCTTTATTATAAAATGCTGGGTGATAATCTGGTTTGAATTCTAAGGCTTTGTCGCAGGAGGCGATCGCTTCTTCCAATCTTCCTAAAATACCCAGTGCAATGCCCCGATTGTACCAGGCTTCGTCTTTATCTGGTTTGAATTCTAAGGCTTTGTCGTAGGAGGCTATCGCTTCTTCCAATCTTCCTAATTTACAAAGTGCATTGCCCCGATTGTACCAGGCTTCGTAATAATCAGGTTTGACTTCTAAGGCTTTGTCGTAGGAGGCTATCGCATCTTCCAATCTTCCTAAATTACCCAGTGCATTGCCCCGATTGTACCAGGCAACGTGATAATCAGGTTTGACTTCTAAGGCTTTGTCGTAGGAGGCTATCGCATCTTCCAATCTTCCTAAATTACCCAGTGCATTGCCCCGATTGTTCCAGGCAACCTGTTGTAAATCTGGTTTGAATTCTAAGGCTTTGTCGTAGGAGGCTATCGCATCTTCAAATCTTCCTAAATCATTCAGTGCATAGCCCCGATTGTTCCAGGCTTCGTGTAAATCTGGTTTGATTTCTAAGGCTTTGTTGTAGGAGGCTATCGCTTCTTCCAACCTGCCTAATTTACGCAGTACAATGCCCCGATTGTACCAGGCTTCGTGTAAATCTGGTTTGATTTCTAAGGCTTTGTCGTAGGATGCGATCGCCTTTGCATATTCTTCAGCATAGTCATACAATAAACCTTGTTCATAAAACAATTCTGCTTGTTGTTCAGGTGTTTGCCCATCCTCATCAATTAAAGATTGAATCCTCACCAATTCCCGTTTTCTTTCTTGGGGAGTCAAAGCTAGATAATCTTCTTGCTTCCATCTTTCGGAACAAGCCTGCCTTGATTCTAGTTGCAGCAGTTCTTTATCCATTGACAACTTAAATAAACTCGATCGCCAATCAAAGAAATCAGGTGCCCGCTGAATAAAATAATCAATAGCAAACTTAGGCAACAGAAAAACAAAGCAGATTTTAAAATTATCTCGAAATCGTTCTCGCTGCTGGTTTAAATTAATTAAAACAGGCGGCACTCCCCGCCAACTGTAAGAGTAAATATCCTTACTTTCCCAGCCGAGTTCCTTTTTTTCTTGTTCGTATTCATAAAGTGAATATTCTAAACCCTGGACGAATAGGACATTGATGCGCTCGCGATTTGGCAACTCTTCAATTAGATTGTAAAAATCATAAACCGATTCCTTCAGCCGCAAAACCTCAATCTTTTGCTGCGAAATATCTGTTTTAACTCTAGCAATCCAGCGTTCTCCCTCCGCCGGGGAACACTCCACAAATAACAAGCTAAAGCCTTTTGTCCGCTTGATAGCGCGTATCAGATCTCGATATTCTTCCTCCGGTTCTGCGGGCGGTAAATCTTCGTCCCAATCAATTGCTTCTGGTTTCATGGCTGAAGTAGTGCGACTGCTTCCTTAAATTCCGGAATGCCTTCAATTAGCGGGTGAACATCATACCAAGGCTGCATTTCTCCTTCATCATCAAAATATCGGTATTCCAAAATACAGCGGTTAAATAGCAAATTGCGGTGCTTTTCTTCATTAAGTATCCGGTGAGAAATAGAGACTTTTGCTAAAATTGACCATTCATCTTGTCCGGGAGTTTTGCGGTAGACATTCCGCTCTTTCGTGATTGCTCTTTGGGCCGCTTTGGCAGTAATTGGCAAATTCTGTGTTTGATTCACAGCTTCTCGCATCATCTTCATCAAATCCCTAACGTGACCTCCACTCATCAAGCACAGCCGTTCTAGGGTTTCTTCGGTGTCAAACAATCCTGTCTCTAAAGATAGATTTGGAGCGATTTTTTGCACCCGCTTCTTAATCAACTCTTTAATTTTAGCAAGTCCCGGTTGGTGAGCGCTACCATCTAGATTCTGTACCAGAATCATTGGCAGCACTTGCGGAGTATTGTACTTATCGCTTAAATCAGCAGCGCGATTGGAATGCACCATGGAAATCGGTACAGTGTAAACGACGTGACAATCTAAAGCTTGGAGTTGTTCGCTGCGGTCTAAGAAAATTTGGTCTAGATTGCTGCGTCCTCCTGCGTCTGTCGCAGAAAATGGCACAATCCGGTCTAAATTATCGGCAATCGCTACCAGTTGCGAATATTTGTTGGGCAACTTTTTTTTAGCGTCGCCAATAAACTCATTTAGCGCATCAATCAGCGTTTGTGTTTGGGGTTCAACTTTTTCTCGGATTTTTTGACGCAGACTCGGTTGAGTTCTCACATTCGCCGTCAACTTGGCAAACTGACTAATTTGCGCCTCTAAGGTCAATTTTTCAAAAGATATTTCTGTTAGCCCTAAATCTTTTAAATCGTCCCAGCGGTCTTTCATCCAATTGAGCAAAGGCTTGGAGTCAGCCTCTTTAATTGCTTCTAATAAGTGTCTGGTGCAAGCTAGCAAAATATCTGTATATTCAGTATCTTCGGGATTGATATCTTCCGCGTCAGCCGCGAAATAAACTACAAAATAACCTTTGTTGTTCAAGTGTTGCTGTAGCCGCAGCAATTCCGTTGATTTTCCAGCACCGCGATGTCCTGCATACAACTGGCAAGTCATCGGTTCTGAACGCTCAATGTTGAGGCCCAAGTCTAGGGTAATATTGTCATCTCCTCGCACTTCCCCACAGTCAACATATTGCGGGTCGCCTGCTGGTAAAGGAGAAGATGGGTTAAAGGCGTTGTAGAGGTCTTTTAGTAGTTTTTCTGTATTTTGAGTCATAAATTTTTTTTAGTATTTTTGGTTTTTTATAGGCTGAACCGCAGATTTAAGGCAGATGAACACGGATAAACGCAGATAATTTTAAGAAGAGCGATCGAATCTATGCAAAAGGCTGGGTGCACATCGCGCACCCAACAATCACTACTTTTAGGCTTGATATTTTTTCAGAATAGCAACTTTTTCGGGGAAGATTTCGATCGCCATTTTCTCATCATAACGAGTCGCGAGCGATCGCCTCACTTCGCCCAAAAACAGCGGCTGCGACAGTCCAGGCTCTGGGTGTACAACTGTACGAACTCGGATAGTCATGTAGTCTCTGCCGCGCCCAGAGCGCCCTGGAGAGTACAAATCCGCAGCCGCTTGCTGCATCGTTGCTTCTAATTGCGATTCGGTGATCGTAGGTGGCACAGTAACTACTGTTTGAGCGCCGCCTGTATCGTAAACTAAAGAATAGCGCACCGCACCGGGAATTTCTGTACGGGAAAACAGTCCCAAACCCAGACCGAATATACTCGCAGCAATTACGCCCATAAAGCTTGTCACTCCTACCAATCGGAAGCGAAAACCCCATTTGAAGATAAATGCTATAACTGTTAAAATAGCCAAAGCTACTGTCAGAATTGCCGCCCATTGGGCGTACATTAAAAGGTTAGAATTTACGCTCATTTGATGATTTGTTGACTGTTGACTGTTGACTGTTGATATTAGTTACCGCTACCCGATGCCCAATGCCCAATGATTAATTAAGCGTTTCGGCCCATAAGCAGATAAGTCATCATATCGCCTTTGCCCTTCACTGGAATCACGCCGCGCTCCTCAAAAACGTACTTATCCCGCAGGCGCTCGTAGGTAGCAACTGTCACTTGAATGCTGCCGGGGACGCCTTGAGATTCCATCCGGGAAGCTGTATTTACCGTATCTCCCCACAAATCGTAAGTAAATTTTTTAGTACCGATTACCCCAGCTTCTACCGGGCCTGTGTGGATGCCGATGCGAATGCTGAGCGGCTGACCTCCCTTGGTATGTATCTTAGTCATTGCTGCTTGAATTTCCAGCGCCATTTCGGCGATCGACTCGGCGTGGTCGTCGCTGGGCGTCGGCAAACCGCCAACCACCATATAAGCATCGCCGATCGTCTTAATTTTCTCAAGTCCGTAGCGCTCGGCCAACTCGTCAAAAGCCGAAAAAATCTCGTTGAGCAACTCCACCAATTGGGCCGGCGATAAATGAGACGAAAGCTTAGTAAAACCGACCAAATCGGCAAACATCACTGTTACCTCGGCGAAACTGTCTGCGATCGTAATTTCCCCGTGTTTGAGGCGCTGCGCGATCGCCTTCGGTAAAATATTTAACAGCAAACGCTCGGACTTTTCCTTTTCCTGAGCCAACTCATGTAAATACGCCTGTTCCTTATCCCGCAGTCGCTTCTTTTCCAGACAAGCGCTAATCCGAGCCTTGAGCAATACCGGATTGAACGGTTTAGAAAGATAATCCTCCGCCCCCAACTCTATACACCGGACGATACTGTCGATATCGTCCACCGCCGAAATCATAATCACCGGGATGTAGCGCAAATTCTCGTCCGCCTTCAGACTTTCGAGCACCTGATAGCCGTTCATTTGCGGCATCATAATGTCTAGCAGAACCAAATCAAAAGGAACGCTTCGCAACATTTCCAGAGCTTGGAGACCATCTTCAGCAACAGTCACCACATGGCCTTGACGCTGAAGTCGGCGGGCCAGCAAATCGCGGTTTACCTCATTGTCGTCAACAACCAGCACGCTGCCCTCGTCACCTTTCATGTCAGGGCCTCTTTCAGAAGAGTTTCAATTTTACCCAAAAGTCGTGGAAACTCGACGGGTTTGGTGTCGTAGTCGTTGCAGCCTGCGGCAAGACACTTTTCACGATCGCCCGCCATTGCGTGAGCCGTCAGCGCAATCACCGGAATCCTGCTAGTTTCAGGAGCCGCCTTAATTTGCTGCGTTGCTTGCCACCCGTCGAGAACCGGCAGACTCATATCCATCAGAATCAAATCTGGTACTTTCGCGAGCGCCATCGACACTCCCTCAGCACCATCAACAGCAATAAAGACCTCGTGTCCCTTGCGGGCCAGACGCCTGGAAAGCATATCCCTGTTCATTTCGTTATCTTCGACCAACAGGATTTTAGCCATTGGTGTTCTCCTTGCCTTTCGAGTCGTACCTGCGATCGAACCTGTCATTCACTATAGAGCGAACATCGCGCAACAAACTATCGCAACTGTAGACTCCCTTTTGTAGCACCCGCTCGACGTAGCCGTTTAGCTGCTGGCTTTCGGCCGGTGTCAAGTCTTTCCCCGTGATCACAACAATCGGTATAGGATCTCCCGAATGGGATTTGCGAAGTTCGCCGATCAATTCAAAACCATCCATTTCTGGCAACATCAAATCCAGTAATATCAGGTGCGGGCGAGCAACTTTTAGCCGATCGAGAGCAGCGCGTCCGCTGTCAGCTTCCGTTACTGCCCAGCCTTGTGTTTCTAGTACGCATCGCAGTATTTCGCGCGTGGCAACGTCGTCTTCCACAATTAGAATCTGACAGGTCAAATTGTTACTTGCAACGCCGTCTTGGTCGCGTCGGTACTTGTTCAACAAGGCAGCCAGCCGTTTGCCGTCCACTGGTTTGGTGAGGTAGTCCGATGCACCCAATGCAAAGCCGAGGCTTTTGTTGCCCACAAAGGATAGCAGGATTACGGGAATTTCGGCAAGGTCAGGGTCTGCCTTCAGCGCTGAGAGTACCGCCCAGCCATCCATTCCGGGCATGATCACATCCAGGGTGATGGCGTCTGGCCGTAGTTGCTTAGCGAGCCGGAGAGCTTGCTCGCCACCGCCGGCGACTTCTACGTGCAGTCCTTGGCGACTGAGGGCGCGCTCGATTAAATCCCGCGAGATCGGGTCGTCGTCCACTACCAGCACCGTGCCGACAGCGGGGGCGTCGGGAGGGCTAATGCTGTCGTGGACTTTGTTGGGGATTTCCGGATGTGTGATGGCTTTGGGCAAGAGCACGGTGAAAGTGGTGCCGGAGCCCAAGGTGCTGCTGACCTCAATGCTGCCGCCCATCATTTGACAGAAGCGCTGGCTGATTGCTAGTCCCAAACCGGTGCCACCGTACTCGCGGGTAGTCGAGGCATCACCTTGGGTGAAAGGTTGGAAAACTCGCTGCAATTGCTCTTGTGTCATGCCGATGCCAGTGTCGGCGACGCGGAAACTTAAAAATTCGGAGTTGGAAATTAAAATTTCGGAAGATTCCTCTTGATTTTTCATTTTTAATTGTTCATTTTTAATTCTTTCCACTCCGATCGCAATTTTCCCGTTTTGTGTGAACTTGGCAGCGTTGCTGAGCAAGTTAAGCAGCACTTGCCGCACTTTTGTCATGTCCGCGTGCATGGTGTCGAGGTTGTCTGGACAGTACACTTCTAGGGTATTACCGTTTTTCTCGACCAGCGGCCTGGCCGTGGCAACAGCACTTTCAATTAAGGTATGAATCTCGAATGTTTCTAAGTAGAGATCCATTCGGCCTGCTTCAATTTTAGAAATATCTAGGATGTCGTCAATCAGGGACAGCAGGTGTTTGCCGGCGCTGCAGATTTTTTCGAGGTCGGGGACGGATTCGCAACTGCCCAATTCTTCGGCTTCTTCTTTAAGCATTTCGCTGTAGCCGATGATGGCATTGAGGGGTGTGCGAAGTTCGTGGCTCATGTTGGCGAGAAATGTGCTTTTTGCCCGGTTGGCTGATTCTGCTGCTTCTAGGGCCAACTGCATGGCGGATTCTGCCTGTTTGCGATCGGTGATGTCTTGGACTGTGCCTTCGTAGTACAAAACGCTGCCGTTTTCGTCGCAGATACTGCGCGCGTTTTCGGAAATCCAAATCGTGCTACCGTCTCGGCGGTATATTTGGGATTCAAATTTTGACACTTGGTGGCGGGCGCCCAATAGAGCCATAAACTCGGCGCGCCGATGGGGGTTAACGTAAAATTGACGGTTGATATCGGTGAGTTCCGCGAGCATTTGGGTACAGGATTCGTAGCCGTAAATTCGGGCTAGTGCGCTGTTGCCGCTGAGGTAGTGCCCGGTCGGCGTTGTCTGGAATATGCCTTCGACTGCGTTTTCAAAGATGCTGCGGTATTTTGTTTCGGATTGTCTCAAGGCTGCTTCTGCTCGCTTGCGCTCTAGGGCATTGGCGAGCATTTCTCCTACCATTTTTAGCTGTGTGGATATTGTGGATATTTCGGTTGCTCGACCTGCTGTTTGCTGTAAGCCCTCGAATCCGATAAATCCTACTAGGTTTTTACTACAAATTAGGGGAATAATTATCAATAATTGAATATTTCTTAGCTGTTTTTTTAATTCTAAATTATTTAGGGAAGCGTCACTCGAAGGTATTAAGGCGGTTGCTGTTTGATTGATTGTTTGGGATGGGGAGTCTGTCTGGAATTCGCCTGAATTGTGACCGATCAAATAGCCAATTTCGGCGATTGCTGGGGGCGGGAGTTCGCCGATTTCTGGAATATAGAGGCATTCGGCGCGATCGAGTTTTTCTGCGATCCAAGGGATTTGTGCGATCTCTATTGGTTTGTCGGTGCTGTTTTTGACTGCCGGAATGCTTTCGCCACACCACTCGTAGGTTTTGTGGGCGCGGGTTTTGTCGAATGATAACAGGTAGATGTAACTGCGGTCAAACCCGCTCAAGGTGGCGATCGATTGCAGGGTTCGATCGATGCCTTTGTCTATTTCTGATAAGGGCTGGCTGATGAAATCGGTTGACAAACGGGCAATCAATTGAGCGAATTCTATTCGATACTGCAAAGATTGTTCTACTTTTTTGAGTTTTGTAACGTCTCGAAAGCTCCAGACTCTACCGACTGTTTTCGCTCCGACTTTTGAGGGCAACGAATTTAATTCAAGAATTCTTCCGTCTTTAAATTCTAATAATTCGCTGATTTGAGTATCTGAATCTGCCGACACTTTAATCACGTTTGGGAGAAATCTTTGCGGGTATTTTAATTGTTCCCTGTCGAAGGGGAATCCTGTTTTGAGCGTGTTTGTGAGTGTGGCGAAGGTCGATCGGCTCAACTTTCCTTGGCTGGAGGACAAGCCCCACATCTCTATAAATTTCTGATTATAATTACATATATTGCCGTTTATGTCAACCGCCAGAATTCCTGCATCTGTAGATTTTACAACTGCTTGCAGTATCGAGAGCGATTGCTTGTGTTCTCTAATGTCAAAAAACATCAAGACTGATATTTCGCGGCCCTCAACTGCGGGATGGAAAAAATAGGAAACTGGTAACATCTTGCCGTCGCGACACAAAAACTCGTCGTCCCAGTTGTTGCAAGGTTGACCGGAAGCGATCGCCTGTTGTAAATCTAGTGTAGGTGCGATCTTCCCATCTTCAGTATTGCTGGGCGACTGTTTCGTAGCCGTCAAAACTTGGGATTTGTTACCTTTCTTTTGCTTCCCGATGCGTTCTAGCAGAGAAATGCCTGCAAGTTCCGACTCTCGCCACCCCAGCAAGCGTTCTGCCTCTGGATTCACCGAGATTACACAGCCCTTCGCGTCAAGGATACATAATCCCGCTCCCAAGTTGTTGAGACTCATCGGCAGTCGATCGAATTCTGAAGCTGTTGGAGAGTCTTTAGGGGACTGGGGCGAGGAGGCAAAATCCTGCTGCGCCACCGACTGGGAACTCAAACAAGCTTGCAGCAGCGGTTCCTGCTGGCTCCGGGTTCCGTCGTAGCTACAACTTACCTGCTCTAAGAATAGCTGCCACTGCTCGGCAGTGGGAGGGGGAGACTCGCTGGCTAAACCGAGCTGTTCGAGTTGGCGCTGGAGGTCGGGATGCATAATTTCTGGCGCTTTGTAGGCAACTTTCTACAGTATATCTTTTTAATTAATAATATTATATATACGCAGCTATACAGTTAGTCTAAAGCTACGGGATCAAGCAAATCCTAGGTTTGATCGAAAAGCCTATTGAGCATCTCTGCTCTCCAAAAAACTTTAAACTGCGCTAATTATATCCTAACGGCTTTAATGATTTGGCTATATGTTTAAAATCTCGATACCTGCTAGCGAAAGAATCAGCGAATTGCGGAGGCTAATAAAACCGGAAACGCTCGAAAAGAAATGTCAATAAATTATTATTTATCAGAATTTTCGGTTGAAATTGAAAGGTCGGTGAAAATAGCTGGCAGCCGAATGGTAAAAGTAGAACCTTTGCCCACCTCGCTGAATGCGGTAATGTCTCCGCCCATCATTTCGCAGAATTTCTTAGTAATCGTCAGCCCCAAACCAGTCCCGCCGTACTTCTTAGTAGTGGAGGAATCGGCTTGAGTGAAAGGCTCAAAGATTCTGGCTAACTGTTCGGGACTCATGCCAATGCCGGTATCTTTGACCGTAAAAATGATCCAATCTTGAGCGGAAGATAAGAGAGACAAGCTATTTTCAGCTTGGCCACCTCCTCTATACGCTCCAAGTTTTTTGCCTTTGTTTGCAGCGTCGGCGGGGATTTCGCCGGATCGGGTAACGGCGAAGGTAATCGCACCGGAGCAAGTAAATTTCGCGGCATTGCTGAGGAGGTTGAGCAGAGACTGCCGGAGTTTAGTCAAGTCGGTCTGCATCGAGCCAATATTTTCGGGGCATTGTATTTCTACAATATTGCTATTTTTGTTTGCCAGCGGCGCGATCGTGGCAACTACTTCCTCAACCAGAGTTGGAATGGTGAAAGTTTCGACGTGCAAGTCGGTGTGGCCTGCTTCAATTTTGGTCAAGTCGAGAATATCTTTAATCAGCGCGAGTAGGTGCTGACCGGCCGTGTTAATTCTCTGGAGGTCGTCGATGAACTCTTCGGCACCAAGGTCTCGGGCGTCTTCTTGCAGGATCTCGCTGTAGCCAATGATGGCGTTGAGGGGGGTTCTGAGTTCGTGACTCATGTTGGCGAGAAAAATGCTTTTAGATCTATTTGCAGCTTCGGCGGCTAATGCGGCCCGGCGGAATTCTTCGGAACGCAAGCGTTCGGTGATGTCGGTGGTCATGATTAAAACGCACTGAGTGCTGCCGAGGTGGATGAGTTCCAATGACAGCAGCCAGTCGCGGACTTCGCCGGCTTTGGTGCAAATTTTGATTTCTTGGTTGCTGATCGAATTTTGTGATTGCAAAATCTGGGCGAGCCGCCCCCCGTCTTCTGAATTGACAAACATTCCTAAGTCGCTGGGAGTGCGGCCGAGAAATTCGTGCCGCAGCCAGCCTAATGAGCGCAAAAAGCTTTCGTTGGCATCGAGGAAGCATCCATCTGTGAGGGTGCAGATGCTGATCCCGACTGGGGAGGCGTGAAAGGCCTTGGAAAATCTTTCTTCTGAAGAACGCAGCGCGGCTTCGGCTTGCTTTCTGTCTGTGATGTCTTGGACGGTGCTGGTGATGTAGAGGGAGTTGACGTCGGCTTGTTCGTAGACTGTGCGGTTGCTACCGTCGGGGAGTATGAGCCTGTAATCGATACTGTAAGGTTGTTGCTGAAATAAAGCGGCTTCGATCGAGGTTTTGACTAATTCTCTGTCTTCAGGGTGCACGTATTCCAAGAAGGCTTCCAGGCTGGGTTCAAAAGTTCCCGGTTGCTGTCCCAGGATGCGGTAAATTTCCTCTGACCACCGCAATTGCTGGCCGTTGCGGTCTAAGTCCCAGTTGCCTAGCTGGGCGATGCGCTGGGCGTTGGCGAGGCTGGCTTCGCTGGCGCGCAGGGAGGCTTCTGCTTGGTGGCGTTCGGCGACGGTGGCGGCTAAGACTAAGCCGGTGACGGCGATGACGGCGATGAAGGCTTGCAGGGATAACAGCGCTTGGGGGATACTGCTGGCGTGTTTGAGGAAGGGGCCGCTGCCTCGGGCGATACCCCAGATGGCGAAGCCGCAGAGGATGAGGTTGGAGAGGGCGGTGTAGCGCTGACCGAATCGAAAGGCAGCCCAAACTACTAGGGGAAATGGTAAGTATTCGAGGGGATAGCGGGCGTAAGCGGCGCGGGTGCGGGAGCAAAAGACGAGCCATCCGACTGCTAGTAGCAGCAGCAGCCAAATCGCTCGTTCAGCTATCTGTTTGCGATGGGTGGGGACTTTGGGCAATTGTTGCCACGTCAGCAGCAGCGGGGCGACGAGCACAATTCCCATAGCGTCTCCGACCCACCAAGTCCCCCAAATCGTGCCAAAATCGCTCCAGCTAGATATACCACTCAGGCATACGAGGATGCTGCCGATGGTGGAGCTGATCAGGGTAGATCCCAAGGCTGCTAGCCCGACTATTCCTAAAACGTCTTTGAGCCGATCGAGCCCGGCGCTAAAGTTAAGGCCTTGGAGTAGATAAGTTCCCGTCCAGGCTTGCAGGCTTCTGGCGCCTGCCGAGATCAATGCCGTGACGATGTTGGCCGACGGTACGTTCATGCTGAACAGGAAGCCTCCGATCGCGATTCCCGGCCACAGTTGTCGCCCAAACAGCAGCAGGGCGACTTGGGCAATTCCTGCTGCTGGCCACATCGGGTAAATTTCTGAACTGAGGGTGAGGGTGGAAATGGCGAATTGCGACGCCCAATAGTAGACCAGGGCGATCGCGCCTACTGCGAGAAAGTACCGCCAGGAATGTCCTTTGATTGCGTTAAGGAACTTTGTCTGCATTGTCGTTTGGGGAAAAGGTGGACGGTTGTTGGGATCTCAGGAGGTGGCACGGGACAGGCACAGGGTAGAGAAAATGTTTCTATTAGGTGATGGTAGGTCATGGGTGGTAGGTAGTGGGAGAAGCTTTTGAGCTAACTTTTTGTGGTGCCGTTGAGGGAGCGGTTTTTTTGTTCGATCAAATCTGCCCATGAATTTCGGGAGTATCGCTTTTTTGTAAATATATCTCTAATGGCTAAGCAATTGGTTTGTAAATTTTGGTTTTTGTTAAAAATTTATGATCGAGCGAGAGCGGGTGTCTTTTTGTATCGGGCCATCGTAACTAAATTTACCCTAACATCTTGCACCATGATCAATAATACCTAAAATACCAATAACAGCGACGTAAAATCTCTGCTTTTAGGTAAGTTTCGGGCAATAAACACGGTTTCTGATTAGAATTGCAGGCTGTAGTGATTTTCACTAGATTTTTAACCATCAATCGAGGCTTCAAGTCTTTCGCTCGAATACAGTGAAAGGGGATAATTTACAGCTAAAAAAATATTTTTTTTGTCTATTTTTCTGGGACCGTTGCAACATCTAAGGTTAGTGTCAAACGCTCTTGAGATTCTTTAAGGGCGTCTTGGGGGTTGCGGCCGAGAAGGGTTGCCTCTATGGCGCGACCGAGGTTTTCTGACAGGCGGGAGTAACCTGATATAATGGGTCGCGCTCTGGCTGAGTTCATTTGTTCTAAAAATACTCGCAAAACAGGGTTTTTTTCCACAAAGCTTTGATAAGCTTGGCTCTGTCTCGATTTTAAGTTAATGGGTAAATAACCTGTTCCCAATGCCCATGCTGTTTGGAATTCTTCACCTATAACGTATTCTAAGAATACTAGGGCTGCTCGCTCTCGTTCTGGCGAGGTTTTCATTAAAAATATGTTTTCACCCCCTACGACGGCTGCAGGGCGTTTGAGGAGCGGTAAAGGCATTGCTGCGTAGTCGATCGCGCTTTGCTGCAACTGTGCTAGCGTCCACGGCCCGGTGATTTGCATGGCGACTTTCCCGGCGATGAAATTGTCGAGTTCGTAACCGCGTTCGGGTGCTGACAATATTGCTGAACCTTCTTTTAACAAGTCGCTCCACAATTCTAAGGCGGCCTGAGAACCGGGATTATCTATTTGAGGTACAGGACTTTGAGGTATTTTGCCTTTGAGTTCGCCGCCTGCGCTGAACATGAATGGCAGCCAGGTAAATACTGTCCATTCTCCTTTGCCTAGGGGGAGCACTATGCCGTGTTGGTCTGTGCGGCCGTCTCCGTTGGTGTCTCGCGTGAGCGATCGGGCTACTTGCTTTAATTGCGCCCAATTCTGCGGCACTTCTTTGATTCCTGCTGCTGCAAATAAGCTGGGACGGTAAAATATGGCGACGTTGTTTGTGCCTAGGGGAACTGACCAAGTATGTCCGCCAAGTTCCATTGACTCGAAGAGTGCCGGGTCAATTTCGGCTTTCCGGGGCGATTTGTCGAGCCAGTTTTCTAAGGGTTCAATTGCGTCGAGTTCTGCTAGTTTTCCTGCAATTGAGGGGCCATTCCACAACAAATCAGGCGGTGCATTTCCAACTATTGCTGTTAGTATTTTTGGTAGTTGTTGGTCGGGCTGACCGATGTAAACTGGTTTGATTTGGATGTTGGGATGTGTTTGGTTGAATTTGTCTGTAAGGGTTTGAAATACGTCGCGATTTGGCGGGGGATTGATGCCGTGCCACAGTGTGAGTTCGATCGGCTCGCCGTTTTTTGAGACTGGGGTGGTACTGTTTTGACAGCCGCTTAATATTAGCAGATTTAAGGCAATTAAAATGCAGATCGTTAGTTTTAATGGTCTTTTAATTGCTTTGGATAATTTGGATAATATCATTTTTTATTTAGATTCAGGGAAGAAGACTTTTTTAACTGCAGATGAACGGGGATGCACGCGGATAGTTTAGAGGTTGGTAAAACGAGCTAAATCTAGAAAATCTGCTGGTAGCTGATTTCTCTCTCCATCGGAGGTGTTTTGAAACAAAACAGTGAAAGCTCCTGCTCCTAGTCTATCTTGCGGCCACATCCGATAGCAAGGAATTTCTGTCAGGTGCGATCGATCTTTTACTCAATGAGGAACTGTAACAGGCGGAAATTCGGGGAATTTGCTTAATAGCGATTCGCTGACTTGTTCCTGTTCTGCGCTCGAATCGTTGCAGGTCATGTAAGCACGATAACTTGGCAGCGCGACAATTTTACCAGAATTAGCTAAAATTATTATTTTTTGGGGGTGGGCATTGCTTATGATTAAAGCCTCGGGGTGCTTTGTATCCTTGGGCTAAGATTGATTGACCAGTACAAGGAGCGTCTACTATTACTAAAATAGCAGTTTTTGGGAAGTTTTTCCAGAGTATTTTTGAATCGAGGTTCGGGACGGCCCATGATTTAATTGAGTAGCGCCTGACGTTGAAAATCAGGATTCATGCGCTTGCCTATGACTTCGTTGCGAAAGAGTCATAAGAGTAATTCTGGGTTTAAAGTTTTCCAGGTAAATACACTTGGTTTTGTTGTTTTTATATAAAAAATGGATGTGAAGTGATGGGCCAAGTTAAAGCAAAGGTAAAGTTAATTAATGCAGTAGATGAAGTCCTTGTTTGTCGCGGACTGTTATCTGTTGAGTCTAGTTGACCTGAGTGTCAGTCGATTTTAGATTTTAGATTTTAGATTTTAGATTAAAGAATTGAAGCATTGACCCCACGGATGAATTTGGGGGCTTGTATCCTAGATGGTTCCGACTTGTGCGATCGCCTTTTTGCCGATCGCACAAGTCGGAACTATCGTCGATGTGTATAATTGAGGAGGAAACTACCATGATTGGAGTCCTAGACGCATTGGGAGCTATAAACCCGCTTGATTGGTAGATTTCTTGTTTTGACAGTTCAAGACCGTATCTAGAGGAATCACGGTTAATTCACGCCTACACGCTCTAACTGATGACTGCTAACTACTTACTAATAACTAAAAGTATATGAAAATTGTTTTTTTTGGCACTCCCGATTTTGCTGTTCCTACTTTATCCAGTTTGCTAAGTCACCCTGAATTCGAGGTTGTGGGTGTGGTGACTCAGCCGGACAAACGCCGGGGAAGAGGTAATCAATTGATGCCTTCACCTGTAAAAGATGTGGCTTTAAATCACAGTCTCCCGGTTTGGCAGCCGCAGCGAATTAAGAAAGATGCTGAAACAATTGCCAAATTGCGAGAAGCGGCGGCGGATGTGTTTGTGGTGGTGGCTTACGGCCAAATTCTGTCTCAAGAAATTCTGGATATTCCTAGTTTGGCTTGCGTTAACGTTCACGGTTCAATTTTGCCGAAGTATCGCGGTGCCGCGCCGATTCAGCGCTGTCTTTTTGACGGGGAAAAGACAACAGGAATTACTACTATGCTGATGGATGCTGGGATGGATACGGGGGCGATGCTATTGAAGGCTTTTGCTGGTATTTCGCTGTTGGATAATGCTGATTCTTTGGCGGATAGGTTGGCGGAAGTTGGGGCGGATTTGTTGATAGAAACTTTGGTAAAATTGAGAGACGATAAGGTTAAAGTTGTTGTTCAAGATGATGCTGAGGCGACTTACGCACCGATGATTAAGAGCGCAGATTATGTGCTGGATTGGTCAAAAAGTGCGATCGCCCTTCACAATCAAGTTAGGGGCTTTTTGCCGGATTGCACGACGACTTTTCGTGGCAATTCTCTGAAGGTGATAGCTACGGTGCCCGTCGGGCCGGAATATTGGCTGCAAATGCCAGCGGATTTGAGAGTTTTGGAACGCGAATGGCCTGTTTTAGCCCAGTTGTCGGGCGCGAATGGGGAAGTTGTCAAGGTTGTAAAGGGGTTGGGGGCGATCGTCCAAACTGGTGATGGTTTATTATTGTTGCGGGAGGTGCAGTTGGCGGGGAAAAAGGTGCAGTCTGGGGTAGATTTTGCCAATGGAACTCGGTTGGCGGTGGGTGAGATTTTTGGGAGTTAAATAGTATATTTAGGGCGGGGAAAATACCCACCCTACAATATTGGGCAGCAAAATCATCCTGTAATTAGATGCGCGATTATTGATTTATTAAAATTCCACCAAAACTTCTTCCGTATTGCCCAACAAACCTTGTGCTGCCTCTAACATACTCTCAGCAACATCTTTCAAATCTTCGCGACTTGCCAGATAAGTTTTTAAAGCTTCTAACGGTTCTATACTATTATTAGCATTCAATTCTGGCAACCGCGGCCTCGCTAACTGACTAACTAATTCCGGCTGAATTGTGTAGCTGTGCGCTTCGCCCAGAAGTATGTGCAATTCAGCATTGTCGATTAAATCTAATTGTTCCGATCGCAATTGGTAAATCAATCTCACAACCGCATCTTGTATCTCTTTCTTACCAATAGCTTTAACTAACTCTGCTTGGGGGTTTTCCGATTCGGAAACATTCACTTTAATAGTCTGAAACACCCGCACTGGCAAAGTGCAAAATTCCCACTCTGCTTTTCCCCGTTCCAAGTTAACTAACACAAAACCTTTATCTTCCTTCTCTTCGCTAAAATCAACTCGTTCGATACTTCCGGGATAAATTACTGGCGGATTGTTGGAAGCATTGAGATTTTGGTGTTTGTGAACGTGGCCGAGAGCAACGTAATCAAAACAAGGGCGAGTTAGCATGGAAACGGGAATGTTAAAACCTTTGCCAACTGCTAAAAAACGTTCGGCACCCAGACTTGCTTTATCTGCCATTAAGTGCGCTAAAAGTACGGTTGGTATGTCGGGGTTTAGGCGGCGAATTTCGCCTTCCATTGCGATCGTCAATTTTTCGGTTAATAATTGGTTAACATCGCCCATAGACAGGCTTTCAGTCTCGGAACGTGTCATTAAGGTCGATCGAGTCAACCAAGGCAAAGTAACCACCTGTACTGGCCCGCTGCGGGTTTGAATGAGGTGAGTGTCCAGGCGATCGCCTACAATAAACTTAGGTATTCCCAAAGTCCGATAAATTCCCAAACTCGCGCCACCTTGTCCCTGAGAATGTTGGTCGTGATTTCCTACTAGCAAAACAGTCGGAATTTGGGCGTCCACCAAGCGGCTGAATTGTCGGGCAAAAGCCTCTTTAACAAACGGTGGAGGCGTCGAATCAGGGAAAGCATCGCCGCCGAATATGACTAAATCTACGGGTTCAGAAATTGCTCTATCCATACATTTGCTCAGCGTCGCCGCGAAGTCTTCCAGCCGCGTATTTAAACCAGTTTCTGGATTAATCCGGCCGTGGGAAAAGCCGCTGCCCATGTGAATGTCTGAAAGGTGTAAGATTTTAATCATTGTTTTTTCTATTGGTTAGCTATCGTTTTGGTTCGTAGTGAGGACGGAAGTCCTCAGAAGAAGGACTTGCATTCCTGACTACGAACCAAAGAAAGTTGTTTTTCATACATCACAATATGATGCCGGGGACTTTTTGATAAATTTCGCTAATTGCACAACTAAAATTCGCACTAACAAATTCTACTCTATCTCCTTGTCGGTAAGTCTGAGAAACCCAATTTCCTGACTCATTCAGCCGAAAGCACTCAATTTTAATCTCAGATTGAGTGATGAGTACGTATTCTTGCAAACTCGGAGAAGTTTGGTAATCGGCAAATTTATCGCCTCTGTCGAAAGCTGCTGTTGAGGGCGACAATACCTCAACTACTAAAGATGGATATAAAATGAAATCTTCAGTATTTGAGGTATCTCTTTCGTCGCAAGTCACCGCTACATCAGGATAGTAATAGCAATTTGCCTCTTCCAGTCGGACTTTTATATCTGATGATAAAACTAAGCAGGGTGTATTCAGAAGATGATTTCCCAGCAGCCGAACTAAATTACTACCAATAACAATATGAAGCTTTTTTGCCCCTGTCATTGCATAAACGTGTCCGCGTCTGTATTCGTGTTTGATCGGGCTTACTCGCTCGCCTTCTAGGTACTCTTCTGGAGAAATGTAGAAATTGTTTTTGCTGATAACCATTGATTTTCACTCTGCTGATTTTATCTGATACTATGTGTTGGAACTCGCATATTTGGGGAAGAAAACGGCAGTGCCGTTTCCCTACAAATTTAACAAAACTCCAGAAATCGTGCGTGCCATAATTTGCCACTTTCCGTCAAACCCTGCGATCGCACTTTAATTTTGACACTTTTGGGGTTAGCCTCGTAGAGTCGGGCAATTTCCAGCATTTCCTCCCCGCTAAACCCGGTTCCCACGGTTCCTACCGGGACTAATTTGCCATCAATTTCTTGCGCTACTTTGACGGCGCTAAACGGCCGCCCCGCAACTTTTGTCGCCGTCAAACCCACAATAAACAAATCGTGTTCTTGACAGTATTTAGTCCTCACCATCGGATATTTCTTAACATCTTTTCCGCCGACATAGTGACAGTTGTGCAACACCCAAACTTCGCCTTCTTTATTTTCGGATTCCTGCTGATTAGCCAGGAATAGCTTTTCGGCGGTGGTGCGAAATGTCGGTACAACTTCAAAGGCTGGGGATAAATTCGCCAGCATTTCGCCAACTTCAACTCCCACTGCAATTCGTTCGGATTCTGCCACGGGAGTTAAATCATTGCCTTTGAAAAACAAACTTTTAAAAATGGCATAAATTGCGCTGGGCTGAGTAGTCGGAAAACCGCTTTCAATATTAACTGTAGCAGCTTGCGCCCCGGTACGGTGTTCGCTGCCTGTACAGCTTTTGTAATACAGTTCGCCGTCTAAAACAAAGGTGCCAATTTTAGCGGCTGTGTCGATTAATGTGCGATCGATCTCAACCGATGCCTGTTGCCGCAGGTTAGTCGATCGCGATTGGTAGTATACTTTATCTGGCGTGGCAATGACCACTACTCGATTGCCGTCGCGTTTTGGCTGTCCCCAATAATCGGGATTTTCGATGTAATAAGAACGTTCACTCGGCGCGTCAACCGGCTGCATGGTGACAATCCTTCCCGGCTGTAAGTGCGGTGGTAATTCGGGAACTACGGGGTTATTAACAGTCTCTATGTTGGCAGCGGAAGTTGATTTTGCAGCAGCAAGATTGGTGCTAGATTTGTTTGGAGTATTGAGGGCGATCGGCTTTTCTCCGGTTTCCAATTCAAACGCTCTTTTCCAAAAGCCGATCGCCATTTCCGGGTATCCTTCCGACTCCGCGCACAGTGCAAAACCAATAACTTTTGCCGTTCCAATTCCCCGCCCGTAATCAGCCAAATACTGCACTGCCCCCGCTTCTCCCATCAAGTGCAATCCTCGCGTCACGATGCGATTGTTCCAGCGTTCTCGAATGTCGGCGCTAATTTTTTTAGCTGCTTTTCGCTTGGCTTCTGCGTATTCGGTGCAGTCCATACTGCCTCCTTTATGTAGGGCTATTTATATACTATACTAAAGATTGATTTATTAGTCAAGGTGGAGTTTACAATTAGGTTATGTGAATAAATTTAACTCTTTCATTGGTGAACTAGATTTATTTTTTTACCGCAGAGGCGCAGAGGGCACAGAGGAAGAGAAGAAAAAGAGGGATGGGGTTGTAGTGTTTTGATTGTCAAGCGCGGTAATCTGTTCGCTGCCAATGCTAAGATAACTTCGATCGCGCATTGCGAGCAATAAAGCCGTGAGTTGCGTCTTACTCGCGTTGAGTTCGCCCACTGGCGATCGCACGTTTGATAATTTAAGATCGAGTTTAATCTTACTGTTATGATGCGATTGATTTTGTACAGCAAACCCGGATGCCACTTGTGCGAAGGGTTGCAAGAAAAACTCGAACAGATTGAAAGCCTCCAGTTTCAACTCGAAGTCAGAGATATTACCGAACGCGATGACTGGTTTCAAGCTTATCAGTACGAAGTTCCAGTTTTGTTTAAAGTGCAGCCCCAGCCCAAAAATTCTGTTGGCGAGGCTGCATTCTCCACTGAAGAACTGTTACCCCGTCCTTCTCCCCGCTGTAGTGTCGCCCAATTGGAGCAAATGTTACAGAAATATTTGCAAATCGATCGATCACAATAATACGATTTACCCAAAAACTCAGGTTTTAATCCTGACTTCAGGGTGCTCGGTGTGCAGCTTACTCTAGGCCGATAGGTTTTACACCGCGCATAAAAAAAAACTAGGGTTTGCACCGTATACAGCAAAAACCTGTAGAGAATGGCTCAAACAATGTGTTCCGCCAGTCATATTCAAGACATTTAAGCGAGGAGTTTTTCAGATGAAATTGATAGAATTATTAGCAGCAGTTCCCAGCATTTCCTTTGACGCGCAACATCCCGCCCTCGATGCCGAAGTCAAGGGTTTATCGACTAATTCCCACGCTTGTCAGGCGGGTGATTTGTTTTTGGGAATGCCGGGAACTCGGGTAGATGGCGGAAATTTTTGGCAAAGCGCGATCGAATCTGGTGCAGTTGCCGCCATAATTTCCACCCAAGCAGCCGAGAAAACACCCCCCGAAGACGGGGGTAGTTGCGTCATCGCAGCAGCCGATATGGCTCAAGTTTGCGGTCAAATAGCAACCGCATTTTACGGCAATCCAGCTAGCAAATTAAAACTTGTCGGCGTTACCGGGACTAACGGCAAAACTACCACAACTCATTTAATCGAATTTCTGCTCAATGAAATGCAGTTGCCGACGGCGATTTTCGGTACGCTTTATACTCGCTGGCCGGGATTCCAACAAACTGCACTTTACACCACACCTTTTGCAGTTGACCTGCAAAAGCAATTAGCAGAAGCTGTAGTCGCCGGATGCAAACACGGGGTAATGGAAGTCAGTTCCCACGCTTTAGCGCAACAGCGAGTTTTGGGGTGTAGTTTTGAAGTTGCTGTCTTTACAAATTTGACTCAAGATCATCTCGATTATCACCGCGATATGGAAGATTATTTTGAGGCTAAATCGCTTTTGTTTGGTTCTGATTACCTCAAAAAGCGCGCTATAATTAATATTGACGACCCCTACGGGCAGCGAATAGTTGAAACCATTAAATCTGACCTAGGTTGGAGTTACAGCACTGTTCTGAAAACGGCAGATTTGTATGCTTTTGATTTGGAGTATCAGCCCAATGGAGTTAAGGGAATGCTGCACACTCCCAAGGGTGAAACAGCTTTTTCTTTGCCTTTAGTTGGTCAGTTCAATTTATCAAATATGTTGGCTGCTGTTGGTGCTGTTTTAGAATTGGGTTTAGATTTGTCCGCAATTGTGGAGAAATTATCTCAGTTTTCGGGAGTTCCGGGACGGATGGAACGGGTGCAAATTAGTCCAGACCAAGATATTAGCGTTATTGTGGATTACGCGCACACTCCAGACAGTTTGGAGAACTTGTTGAAGGCATCGCGGCCGTTTATTCCGGGTCAGATGATTTGCGTGTTTGGCTGCGGTGGCGATCGCGATCGCACTAAGCGGCCGATTATGGGGAAAATCGTTGCAGAATTAGCCGATTTAGCTGTTGTTACTTCCGACAATCCGCGGACGGAAAATCCCGATCGCATTTTGGAGGATGTTTTAGCAGGAATTCCCGCCGCAGTAAAGCCGATAGTGATGTGCGATCGAGCCGCTGCAATTCGCACTGCTATTATGGAAGCTAAACCGGGAGATGGCGTGCTGATTGCAGGAAAGGGACACGAAGATTATCAAATTTTGGGCACCGAAAAAGTCCATTTTGACGATCGAGAACAAGCGCGAGATGCCTTGAAAGCCAGAAGGAATTCAGTTAAGTAAATTCGGTTAACTGTTAACGGTTAACCGTTAACGGTTAGCTGTCCGTGGGCTGTGAAATTTGTTGTAGTTTTCAGTATTGATACCTGGGTAAAATCTGATTTGCACGAGATTATAATAGTAAGAAAAAGTATCTTCACAAAAAAATAATTATTGCTATGATAGAACTAACTGGCTATCAAATTCTAGCTCGAATTTACTTAGGCACTCGCACCATAGTTTATCGAGGAACTCGCCTCTGCGACCAAAAACCTGTCGCCATCAAAGTCTTGCGAAACGAGTATCCCAGCTTCAGCGAACTCTTGCATTTTCGCAATCAATACACGATCGCCAAAAACCTGAATTTGCCCGGAATCATCGAAACCTACAGCTTGGAGCCCTACCGGAACGGCTATGCGCTGATTGTGGAAGACTTCGGGGGAATTTCTCTGAAGGAATGGACGGGGAAAGGAAAAACCGTGCCATCTCTGGTTGATTTTTTCCAAATTGCGATCGACCTGAGCAATACATTAGATATACTTTGCCACAACCGCATCATTCACAAAGACATTAAACCAGCCAATATTTTAATAAATCCTGATACTAAACAAGTCAAACTCATTGACTTTAGTATTGCATCTTTGCTGCCGCGAGAAACTCAAATAGTGATGAGTCCCAACGTAATCGAAGGAACACTCAGCTATATATCTCCAGAACAAACAGGAAGAATGAATCGCGGCATTGACTACCGCACAGATTTTTATTCATTAGGTGTAACCTTTTACGAATTGCTGACAGGAAAATTGCCATTTCAATCGAGCGACCCAATGGAATTTATCCACTGTCATATTGCCCAGCACCCGCCATCTGTACATGAAATTAATCCCGAAACTCCCTTTGTCCTCTCGGAAATTGTCAGAAAATTGATGGCCAAAAATGCCGAAGCTCGCTATCAGAGTGCATTAGGGCTGAAAGCAGATTTAGAAAACTGTTTGCAACAACTCAATGAAACAGGTAAAATAGAGAGTTTTGTCATTGGGAGGCGAGATTTTTGCGATCGCTTTATCATACCCGAAAAACTCTACGGCAGAGCAACCGAAGTCGCTGCATTATTAGCAGCATTCGATCGAGTAGCAAACCCCTCTAATTCTCGTTCCCCAGAAGAGGCTGGAACCGATAGAAACGATGCAAAAGAAGACCTCCTCTTGATTGAGGAGGACTGGCGCTACTCGAACTTATCCCGGAGCGAAATGATGCTAGTTGCCGGATTTTCCGGCATTGGGAAAACCGCTGTAGTCAACGAAATTCACAAACCCATAGTTCGGCAACGTGGTTATTTTGTCAAAGGCAAATACGACCAATTTCAACGTAATATTCCCTTTAGTGCTTTTGTGCAAGCCTTCCGAGATTTGATGGAGCAATTAATCTCAGAAAGCGACGCTCAGCTAGAACGATGGCAAAGGAAAATTATTAAGGCTCTTGGCGAAAATGGTCAAGTTATTGTAGAAGTGATTCCCGAACTGGAACGAATTATTGGGAAACAACAGCCTGTCTCTGAACTTTCGGGAAGTGCCGCCGAAAATCGTTTCAATTTACTATTTCAAAAATTTATCTCTGTCTTTGCTACAAAAGAGCATCCCTTAGTGATTTTTTTGGATGATTTGCAATGGTCAGATTCAGCATCTCTAAAGCTTTTGCAAGTGTTGATGAGTGAAAAAGATACTCAGAATTTGCTGGTAATTGGGGCATATCGAGATAACGAAGTATCTCCGGCTCATCCATTTATGTTGGCAGTAGCAGAGATGGAAAAATCCCAAGTAACAGTAAATACTATTACCTTGGAACCTCTGAGTCAAGTCGATATTAACGATTTGATAGCAGATACGCTCTCGTGCGAGATCCTTCTTGCTCAGCCATTAACCGAGTTGGTTTATCAAAAAACCCAAGGCAATCCATTTTTTGCCACGCAATTTCTCAGGGCGCTACAGGAAGATGGGCTGATTGCGTTTAACCCCACTCCCCTTACGGAGGGGGGAGAGAAAGGGGTAACAGAGGGGTGGCAGTGCGATATTGCCAAAGTCAAAGCCCTAACTATTACCGATGATGTAGTGGAGTTTATGGCGGTGCAATTGCAGAAGTTGCCGCCAGAAACTCAGGATGTGCTGAAGTTGGCTGCGTGCATTGGAGCGCAGTTTGATTTGAATACATTGGCGGTAGTCAGCGAGAAGTCGCCGGAAGAAACTGCTGCGGATTTGTGGAAATCCTTGCAAGAAGGATTCATCTTACCAACGAGTGAAATTTACAAGTTTTATATAGGAAAAGAAGAGCGGATCACCAGCCCCGCATTGCCAACAACAGCCGCTCAATTACCTTACTACAAGTTTCTCCACGATCGGGTTCAGCAAGCTGCTTATTCATTAATTCCTGATGACCAAAAGCAAGCCACCCATCTCAAAATAGGACAGTTACTTCTTCCGAATTTCTCAGAAGTTGAAAGAGGAGAAGAAGTGTTCGATATTATTAATCATTTTATCCTTAGTTCGGAGCTAATAACCCAGCAAGAGGAACGAACAAAGCTTGCTAAAATTAGCCTCTTTGCAGGGCAGAGAGCCAAACTATCAACAGCGTATGAATCGGCGACAAAATATCTCGCTTTCGGTTTAAGTTTCCTACCCAGAAATAAATGGCAATGTGCCTATAAATTAACATTTACACTGTATTTAGAAAGCCTTGAATCTGAGTTTTTGGCAGGAAATTTTGAGGAAGCTGAAGAGCTGATAAAAATCGCTTTTAATTCTGCCCAATTTAGTTTAGATAGAACAAAAATTATTGCCATTCAGCTAACTCATTATCAAAACAATGCCCTGTATCAAAAGGCGATTCAGGTAGGAATTGAAGGGCTGAAGCTGTTAGGCTTAGAACTGGCGATTATGCCAAATGAAGCAGAGTTAGAAGGGATGGCTCTGGAAGTTAAAAAAACCTTAAATCAGCGCGCAGTTGCACGACTAATCGACGCACCACTCATTGTCGATGAAGAACGCCAGATGCTGATCAAACTGCTAATGAACATGGTACCGCCCACTTACCTAACTAATCAGGAGTTGTTAGTGTTGGTTGTGCTACACATGACAAATCTCTGTTTGCAATACGGGAATACAAATGTGGCGGGTTTTGTTTATGTTTGGTATGGAACAATTCTCTGCCAACGCTTTCAAGACTATGAACTGGGCTATGAGTTTGGACTTTTAGGGTTGAAGGTGAATGAAAAATTTCATAACACCACCCTGAATGGCAAAATTTATATGTCGTTTGGCAACTTTATCAACCATTGGCGGAAGCACGTCAGTTCCAATCTTGTTCTGCAACAAGCTGCTTATCAGGGGGCAATGGAGGTAGGGGATTTTTCTTGGTGTCATCACAGTGCTCTGTTCAGTTTTTGGCAGCAGGCGATCGTCTCAAGCGATATTCACAGTTTGCTGGCTCGACATGAAAAGTACATCAGCTTTGCGGAACGGACTGAGATTACGACAGCCTTTGCCCTAATTCTTCAGTGCAAGCTCCTAGAGAATTTGCAAGGGCTAACGATAGGGAAGTATAGCCTGAGCTCTGAAACATTTGATGAAGAGTCGGCGCTAGCAACGTTCAATGAAATTGGCTATGGCTATGGCAGTAGTACATACTATTTCGCTAAAGCCTTTTTGTTTTTCACCTATGGTGAGTATGCTAAGGCTTATGAAATGTTAGTAGCCGCGACCGAGTTTTATAATGCACTATATGGACAATTTCAACGTGTTCTGCATTGTTTTTATCAGTCTTTGACTCTATTGCAACTTTATGGGGAAGCACCGGAAAAACAACCCAAAGATTATCAAGAAGTTGTTCAGAATAATCGGCAACAACTTCAAATTTGGGCACACAACTGTCCTGAAAACTGTTTGTCCAAATTTCTGCTTTTAGAGGCGGAGATGGCTCGCGTTGCTGAAGAAAAATGGCCGGCTGCTGAGTTGTACGATCGCGCCATTCAACTGGCTAAAGACAACCAATTCCTCAACGAGGAAGCCCTCGCCCACGAACTCGCCGCTAAATTCTACCTCGGCTGGGGCAAAGAAAAAGTCGCTGCTGGCTATATGCAGGAAGCCTACTATTGTTACGCCCGCTGGGGAGCAAAAGCCAAAACCGATGACCTAGAAAAACGTTATCCCGATCTGCTGCGCCCCATCGTACAACAGTCCGGCCAACCCGTCACTATTTTAGAAACCCTATCCACCCTCACCAATCCCACCTACTCAATTCATTCGAGTACCCACCACACTACCTCAAGCACCTCGATCAACCATGCTCTAGATTTTACGACCCTGCTGCAAATCTCCCAAATAATCTCCAGCACGATCGACCTGGATGAGTTGCTGCAAATTGTGACCCAAACCATGCTACAAAACTCTGGAGCCGATCGCTGTGCACTGATGCTATGTCAAGATCAACAATGGCAAGTGCGGGCGATAGCTACGTGGGAAAACATTAGCCTGCAAACGGAACCCCTAGAGAATAATCCCAGCGTTCCTGTTAAATTAATCCAGTATGTCAAAAACACCCTAGCAGCAGTTGTCATTGATCACGCCAAAACTGATCTGCCTGTGATTGACGATTATTTAGAGCACCATCAACCAGAGAGTTTGCTGGGTTTGCCAATTCTAAATCAGGGGAATTTGGTCGGCATTTTGTATCTAGAAAATCGGATAACCAGTGGGGTGTTTAGTCGCGATCGCCTCTTAGTGCTGAATTTTCTCTCTAGTCAAGCGGCGATCGCTCTGGAAAATGCCCGCCTCTATCACCAAGTGCAGCAGACTTTGAATGAACTTCAGCAAACTCAGATGCAAATGATCCAAAGTGAAAAGATGTCAGCATTAGGTAATCTAGTGGCCGGGGTTGCCCATGAAATCAACAACCCCGTTGGTTTCATTGCCGGGAACATTAATGAAGCTCATGCTGGAGTCCAAGACTTAATTGATTATTTGCGCCTCTATCAAGAAAAGTTTCCTCCATCCGAAGCAGAATTGATTAAGAAAGCAGAGGCAATAGATTTAGATTATCTAGTAGAAGATTTACCCAAAATGTTGAGTTCCATGAAAATAGGATGCGAGCGCATCAAAAACATCAGCACCTCCCTCCGCACTTTCTCTCGCGCCGATACGGCCCATAAAGTTGAGGCCAATATCCACGAAGGTCTCAATAGCACTTTGATGATTTTACGGCATCGCCTGAAAGCGAACGACAAGCATCCTGAAATTAAAATCCTTAAAGAGTACGGCAATATCCCCCAAGTAAAATGTTATTTGGGACAATTAAACCAGGTATTTATGAATTTGTTAGCAAATGCGATCGATGCCTTAGAAGAATCAAATCAAGGACGGAGTTTTGCCGAAATTCAAGCCCATCCCAATCACATCACTATTCGGACAAAAGTAGAAAGTGAAAAGGTAAAAATTTCCATCGCCGATAACGGAAAAGGAATGTCAGAAGAGGTAAAAAATCATATCTTCGACCATCTATTTACCACTAAAGATGTTGGCAAAGGAACTGGGTTAGGACTAGCGATCGCACGTCAAATTGTAGAAGAAAAACACGGCGGAAAACTGAGTTGTTTTTCTTCACCTGGAGAAGGAACGGAGTTTCTCATTGAGATTTTAATTGATTGAACATTACTGGTCAGTTGTCCGTTGTTGACCTATATTAATGAGCTCTCTCTTCTCTTCCTTTGCGTTCTCTGCGTCCTCTGCGGTTAAATCATTCCGATACAACCGGAATAGATAGGACAACCAACAACGGACAACTGACTATTGCAGCGGCAAAAATACCGTCATCACCTCACCCTTTTGGGGCCGCTGGCGAATTACCAACTTCCCGCCAGCAGCCCGAAATAAATTCTTAGTCACGCTCAAGTTTAAACTCAAACTTCCCGTCTCCGGCTGCACCATCAACAAAGGCCCGATCGATCGCAAAGGACCATTTGCCTTAGCTGCAAAAGTTGATGCGCCATTACCTTCAGGTAGGTGTTCCGATTCCAACTGCAACTTTAACTGATTGCCGGCTAATGTCACCTCCACCTGAATGCGACTCCCGGAAGGCAAAGTTCGAGTAAAATTCTCAATCAAATTAGTTAAAACCTGATCCAGCATCGTCGGATCGCTGACTACCGCAGGCAACTTTTTCGGCACAATAACTTCCAAAGTGTGGTTGCGAACACTCGCCTGTTTTTGCCAGCGGGGAATGCTATTTTGTAGCACTTCACCGAGGGACATTGCTGTTAGCTGCACGCCAGAATTTTTAGCGTGCGACATTTCCAATTCCACGGCGCGGAAAATTAAACCGAAGCGATCGATCTGAGCGGTACACTCAGCATCAATCATTTCCAAACGCTTGATCACCACTGGTTCAAGTTTGGGACGTTTCAGCAGCAGCCGAGTCAGCGTGCGAATAGTAGCCAAAGGAGTGCGGACTTCGTGGGCGATCGCCTGTAGCAATTCCACCTCTTTAGTAGCCAGAGGCATGGGAGATTTGCAGTTGATATCTGTAGCCGATAACTTGTGATGTCTATGGTTCAAACCATCATCAATTCTTTCATCCTTTATCCTGCCTGCTTCATCTTTCCCAACTGGCAAATTATGCAACAGCAAGCGGCTGAACTGCATCACTGTTTGATAATGGGGTTCCACAGGCAAAAACTGCTGGAACAGCGCGTCTAATTTAGTAGAATTATTAGTTAATTGGCTAACTGATAAATTGAAGCTACCGTCAGAATTGGCAAGCAAACATTCGCTTTCAGTCACCCTGCGCCGCAAAACCTCCCAAGCTTTGGCAACTACTTGTGGATCGAAAGAAAATAGAAAAGCCGGAATTCCAGCAGAATTTTCACCCAAAACCATCACCAGGCTAAAACTAGCAGTTAAGACCAAACAAAACTGCTCGTTGGCTAAGGGATCGCCACTTGCCAAAGCCAAAGCCGGGGCCGCTGCCGGCACTGATGTTTGCACATCAGCCGCGGGCATTAAAGCTAAAGTTTGTCTAGCCCGAAAAGACCACAAAGCTGCATCGTTGTCAGGAATACTGGTAAAAATCCAATTGGCAAAGCCGTTGGCCAAAGCGGGATCAGTCAGAACCGAAGACGGGCCGGACAAAACCAATCCCTGACAGGAATGGGGGATTGTCGATCGACAATTTGCTCGATCGACATTTGTTTCTTGTCCTGCTTTTTGCCGATCGAGCATTTGGTTCAAAGCTGCGATCGCCCCGTACCATTCCTGTTCAGCTTTCAGCCGAGAAGCCCCACGACTTGCAGGACACCGATGGCGGTTGTTTTCTCCCGCCAACTTAGCATCAAAGAGACTGAGGTCATTTTCTTGGCCTTCGGAGGCTAAAATTTCGCTTATTGTCGGTAAAAAGTAAGTATTCACAGTTATAAACCCACCTTCGGAGGCATGAAGGGTGAAGTATTTATGTATAGGAAAGTTCAGGAGTTAGGAGTCAAGCACCAGCACGATCGAAAAATCCCGCATAATTTCTTGCGCCTTCCTCCTAACCCACAGGATATCCACATTTGTCAACTAACGATATTGGCAGAACCGTACCAATAAGTCGCAATCTCCGCGCTTGCGGCGGTATTTTGTACGATTGCCCTGACAAAAGTGCAAAATGAAGTAAGTTAAACACCGTGCTTTCCTTATGCCCACCTCGATCGCCGACTCGAAAAATCTGCTGTCCGACTTAATGGCACGCTACCGCCACCAAGTCGATTACCTGGCAATTCGACTGGAAGAAGCCGAAGGCACCGACATACTGCTGCGGGGGGAAAAAATTGAAACCCTCAGCGAAGGAGTCTCAATTGGCGGCCAAGTCAGAGCTTGCCACAAAGGCGGTTGGGGCTTTGCCAGTTTTAACCGACTTTCCACTCTCGCCGAAAGAATCGAAGAAGCTATCGCCGCGGCAAAACTGATCGGCGAAGAAGAAACGATCCTGGCGCCAGTTACGCCAGTACAAGACATTTGCTTGCTGCCGCTGACAGGAACAGACCCCCGTCTGGTTCCCCTAATTGACAAAAAGCAATTGTGCGATCGCTACGCGGCGATTCTCCGCAGCATTGACCCCCGCATCGCCACAATCTCCGTGCGCTACGGCGACAGCACCCAGCGCATCATCCTCGCCACCTCCGAAGGCACCATGCTAGAACAAGGTTGGGCAGATATGGAAATGCGCTTTGCCGCCACAGCCCGCAGTGGGGAAACCGTACAAACCGGCCGCGAAACTACTGGTTCCCGCAAAGCTTACGAAGATTTAACCGAGCTCGATGTTCAAGTTCGCAGCGCCGCCCAGAGAGCCGTAGATTCCCTAGCCTTACCCCCCGTCCAAGGCAACACCTACACCGTCGTCATCGACCCAATTTTGACCGGATTGTTCGTCCACGAAGCCTTCGGGCATCTTTCCGAAGCCGACATGGCCTACGAAAATCCCGACATCTTGGAAATTATGACCCTTGGGCGCCAGTTCGGCCCAGAAAACTTGCAAATTTTCGACGGTGCAGCGCCAGAGGGACACCGGGGCAGCTATTTCTACGACGACGAAGGCACTCCCGCGACTACTACTCAGTTAATTAAAGACGGCGCTTTAGTGGGGCGATTGCACTCGCGGGAAACGGCGGGCAAGTTGGGAGAAACGCCTACTGGCAATGCTCGGTGTTTGAATTATCATTATCCGCCGATCGTCCGTATGACGAATACTTGGATCGAACGGGGTGACACGCCAGTTGCTGACTTATTTTCTGGTATCAAAGAAGGAGTTTATGCGCGCAATTGGCAAGGCGGCATGACTAACGGCGAAATGTTTACTTTCAGTGCCGGCGAAGCTTGGATGATCCGCGACGGAAAATTAGACAATCCGGTGCGGGATGTTACTCTTTCGGGTAATGTTTTCAGCACTTTAGCTGATATTGAGGCGATCGGCGACGATTTCTACTGGGATGAATCCGGCGGCTGCGGCAAGGCAGGACAAAGCGGTTTGCCCGTGGGCTGCGGGGGCCCGAGTTTGCGGATTCGCGATGTCGTTGTTGGTGGCGAAGCTGCAGAAGAAGATTAAAGCTGCAAAAGTTTAAAAAAGAAAGGTAAAGCGCCAGATTCCTACTCGCGCTTTACCTTTCTTTATTTTTTGAGTGCAACATTTCGCGCCCTTTGGTGGTATCTGATATCTTGAGGACGCTTGGCCAAAAAACCGGAATAGCGAACAATTATGCTTTGAGTCGTCAAGTACCGCTAAAAAATCGGTTTTTTGGTACGCAGTACCTAAGTCCCGAATTAATAAATCGAAATCTTCAATTTTTATCTTCTTATCCCAATTTTCTCTTCTCCCCTTCTCCCCCTAATTCCCGACAATTATCGCTTTTTTCGGCTTTATCTCCCGTCGCCTCGTCCTGGTGCCTTATTATCTTCTTCCTTATCGTACAAGCTCTGAGTGTCAGGTAGAGCGGTTAAAATTTCTGAAGCAGAGTTGTCTTGAGCAAAAAAGGTCGATCGAGTTTCTAAGCTTTGAGCATTAACTGCGGTACCACTCAGTAACAGGCTTGACATCAGGATGGAAGAGTAAACGCGCATCATAAATTTTGGTGTTTGTATTTTCCCCTTCTTGATACGCAGTCTGTACTCTGCTATCAGGATAAAAAAAATAATTGTGGCGAAGTCATCAATTAGTAAGTTAGGGAACCTACAATTTTTTTGAGTTTTGGTTAAAAGCGGGTTAAATCCATCCTCTAGCTCCCTTGTTCGCGGACAATTTCTAGTTATCTGCTACTTACGGGCAACCAGCATAATTCAAGACCATGTTCAAAAAAATCATGCTACTATTCTATGCCCGTCTTGCCAACCCTGGTAGTTATAAATCATTTCCCCATCTCAAATCTAAAATCTAAAAGGGTATCGCCGATGGAAACCTCTTGAAACAGTCTTCCAACAAGGAAATAAAACGCCAATTGTAAAGTTTTACTACTTTTATGATTAACTTCATAATTTATTGAGGTGAAGCGGCAACCCTAGGATGAAAGACACAACAAGAGAGTACCGAGGCGCTCCATCCGCACGTTACATATAAATATCTTGTTGAATAATGAGATTCCTTAAAGCGGGCAAGGCTTAATTTTCACATTAACTTCATAAATGGTTGCTATTGTATGTTTAAATAAATTGTGAACCTTTGATTTTTTATGATTTTTTCTGATCTTTTTTGATCTTGCTTTGTGACAAGAGGGCTTACGCGCCACTTTGAAGGAGGAGTCGAAAGCGGTTGGGAAAAAAGCCCGTTGACAAAATCGTGGATTCAATCTCAAATCTCAACTCTCAAATCGAACTGGCGCGCAGAAAGTAAAAAAACCTGGTTTTAAAACCCATATCGCGGATTCAATCTCAAATCTCAAATCTCAACGCGATTGACTTGCACATCTACCTGCTGGAATAGCGAGTCGAGCGTTGACGAGTTGTCCAAAATAACATCAGCTTGTTGACACTTTTGAGCCAGCGGCAACTGGGCGTTAATGCGGGCATTAGCTTGATAGTAACTCAAGCCGTCTCGCTGCATTAGTCGTTCTAACTGCACTTCGGGTGAACAGTACACTACCCAAATTTCGGTACACAAGTCAGTCATGTTAGCTTCAAACAGCAGCGGCACTACCAAAACCAAAGTCAACGTGTCAGCCTGCGCGCAGAAACCGGGTTTTTTTTCAACAATACTTCGTTCTAGCTTTTGATGAGGGTGAAAAAAGCCGGTTTCTTGAGTCTTTGTACCTAAATCCTGTGTGCCTTGGGATACCAAACTCGATGCAGCAATGCAGCTTTGAGTTTCCTCAACTAATCGGCGGCGCACGTAGGGGTGAATCTGTTGTTCCAACCACTGCCGCTCGTCTGCGTTACAAAAAATAATACTTCCCAACTCTGGCCGATTTAAATTGCCATCCGGGAGCACAATACCGGCACCGTATCGTTTTACAATAGAGTCAAGTATTGGCGAACCGGGGTTCACAGCTTCGCGGGCGTAAATATCGGCATCTAAAATCGGAAATCCACAGGCATCTCTCAGATAATTAGATATAGCGGTTTTACCCGTGGCGATGCCCCCAGTTAAACCAATCAGACGGACAATGCGATCGCTCATAATTTTCTCTGTTTAAAATTCCTGGGTTTCGACACTTACTGTCAGTCTTTGCTATGTTGGTGACACAATCAAATTTAGACTTAATATTTAAGATTTGCGATCGAGAGTTCGCGTTAGGAAGTGTCAGCATTGGGGTGCGATCGACTCTTTTTTACCTAAAATCTCAATTTTAAACTCGAATTAAGGTCTAGACCGAGGCAAACTTATGAATGCTCAACGTGCTGTGCGGTCGATTCTGGCAGCAATTCCCCTTGCTGGATTTTTGATAGTAGATTTTTTACCCAACCTGGTTTTCCTCAAAGAAAACAGCAGCGGATGGGTACTCGTGGCAATTTATCCCCAATCTCAAATTGCTGCAGCACAATCTATTACTCCAGCCCCAGACGGCACCGGAACCGCTGTCACCGGCCCAGGTACAGGGTCGCCTCCTCGCTACGACATTAAAGGCGGCACTCCCTCTAGAGACGGAGCAAATTTGTTCCACAGTTTTACTCGGTTTAATCTGAATCCTGGCGAAACTGCCAATTTCATCTCCAACCCAAGCGTTAAAAATATCCTCGGTCGTGTTGTCGGCGGGGATGCTTCCTTAATCAACGGTTTAATTCAAGTTAGTGGCGGCAATTCTAATTTGTTGCTGATGAATCCCGCAGGGATTATTTTTGGAACGAATGCCCGACTCGATGTGTCCGGGTCTTTTTTTGCTACCACTGCTAGCGGTATCGGTTTTGACAACGGCTGGTTCAACGGTACTGGGGCGATCGACTACGCCGCCCTAGTCGGAACGCCGAATGCTTTTGTTTTTGGCTCACAGCCCGGAAGTATTGTCAATGCCGGTAACTTGGCTGTCGGAACCGGGCAAAATTTGACTTTGCTGGGCGGTACGGTCATCAGTACAGGGCAACTTTCAGCCCCAGGCGGTCAAATTACTGTGGCGGCTGTCCCTGGTGAAAATCTGGTGCGGTTGAGTCAAAACGGACTTTTGCTGAGTTTAGAAGTTTCTCCAGCAGCCGGAGTGTCGGGTGCCGAAGCGGTTCCCTTCTCTCCGCTGACTTTACCTCGGCTGCTTTCGGGCCCCGGCGTGGCTAACGCTACGGGTATAACTACGAACGCTCAAGGTGAAGTCGTACTCACAGGCGGCCAAACAGTGCCTGCGGGTGCTGGAACTGCGCTGGTAGCGGGTTCTGCGGACGTGTCTGCCAGGGGGGGTGCGGGAGGCAGCGTCAACGTGTTGGGTGACAAGGTAGGGCTGTTGGGAGCGAAAATTGAGGCTTCGGGGCCAGACGGCGGCGGAACGGTGCGGATCGGGGGAGATTACCGAGGCGAGGGAACTGTGCCGAATGCCAGGATGACTTACGTGGATGGCAAAAGTTCGATCGCCGCCAACGCAACTGAATCAGGCAACGGCGGCAGAGTTTTTGTCTGGGCTGACAACACAACAGCATTTTTGGGCAGCATTAGCGCAAATGGCGTTTCTGCAACGGCAACCGCAGGTGTTGGCGGGTTTGTGGAAGTTTCGGGCAAGCAAAGATTGATTTTTAACGGTACTGTTGATACCTCTGGGACAAACGGTTTGGGCACTTTGCTGTTAGATCCAGAAAATATTTTAATTATAGATTCCCCAGAATCTGCGGGCGATGCGGCAATAATTGCCAACAATAATATTTTGTCAACAGGAACGCTACCAGGACAGGAAAACAATTCTGAGCCTTCGCTGACAATTTCGGCTAGAGCTTTGGAAAGTATGTCGGCAACTTCAAATGTGGTTCTCGAAGCGCTCAATGATATTACAATTGCTGATTTGGCGGACAATCAGTTGAGCTTTCAAGCAACTACTGGTTCGGTAACATTGAGAGCAGATGCCGATCGCAATGGTGTGGGTGTTTTTTCGATGAATTCTGGAGATACAATTACCACGGCTGGCGGTGCGCTAGCCATTTCGGGAAGTCAAATTACTGCGGGCAATTTGTCTAGCAACGGCGGAAATATTAGTTTGATTAGTCCGGGTTCGACTGTTGCCAACAATATTTCTTCATCCAATCCCAGCACCGGCAGCAGCGGGAATATTTTGCTCGAAGGCCTGAATGTAACCGCGCAAAAACTTGATGCCAGCGGCCCGGAAGCGACGGGAAATGTAACTGTGACGGCTCAGAATGTTCTGGGAGTGAGCTCGCTCGCAGCGGGTTCTGGAAACATTACTTTGACTGGTAATGAAATTAATTTCAAAGGCGACAAAAATTCAGTTAGCGGCACTGGGTTTTTGGTACTGCAACCTTGGAGTCCCGGTCAAAATATTGCGATCGGCGGTTCTGGAGATGTCGGTACTAATATTTATTTGAATCTGACGGCAAGCGACCTCGGAAGTTTGGAAAATGGGTTTGCTGGAATTACGATCGGCCGCAGCAACGGTATCGGTTCAATTCTGATTGCCAACGATTTCACCTTTTATGATCCACTAATTATTCAATCGCCAGGGGGTTTGGGAACAATCACTACCACAAATTCTTTGACAGCGGCCGACAATGCCTCTATTACTCTCAAAGCTGATGGCAATATCAGAACCGGAAATATCACTACCAACAATCAGGAAATTCGCATCGCCAGCACCGCAGGCAATGTCACAACTGGTCAGCTACGTACTGGAACTGCCCGCACCATCAACACTTCTGTCAATTCTTCCGAAGATATAGGCAATTCGGCGGGAGATGTTAGTGTTACTGCACAGGGTACGGTTACTGCAGGGGCGATCGACACGAGGGGCGATCGCGGGGGGAATGTGACGCTGACGGGGCGCAATGGAGTCACTGCAGGGGGGATCGAAGCTGGTGGCTCGAAAACACCGGGAGATATTACCCTGACGGGCAACGAAATTGACTTGACGGATGACAAAAATTCGATCGCCAGCAACGGCAATCTGGTGCTGCAACCGGCTGATCCTAGTCAAAATATTATAATTCAAGGTTCTGGCGATACAGAAGCTCTGAACTTGACTGCTGCTGAATTGAACACTTTTCGGAATGGGTTTGCTTCGATCACGATCGGGCGCGCTGACGGTAGCGGTGCGATCTCGATTGGTTCTCCAATGCCAGATTCAACGCCAAATTCAACGCCACTGGCGTTGACATTTCAAGATCCGACGACGATCCGATCGCCCAATGGCGCAGGCGCGATCGTGGGAACGGGTGCGATCGTCGGCACTGATAACGCTACGATTTCTCTGATGGGCGGTACTGTAGCCGTCGGAGACGTTACCTCGATTGCGGGGATTAACATCAATAGCATCCAAGGCAAGTTGACTGCTGGTACGGTTTCATCTCGCTCAACTTCCGGGGTGGCGGGCCCTATCAATATTCGCAGCGCCGGTGCGGTAGAAACTGGCAACATCGATGCTTTTGGTGCCAGAAGCGGGGGAGATATTTCGATTGCGGCGCCGGGCCGGATCGTTACAGGGGTGATCAACTCGAGTTCGCAATCGGGAAGTGCCGGTTCGAGCCAAATTATCGGACAGAAAGATGTTGAAGTTGTTTCGATCAAAGCTCGTGGCAATACGGGCGGCGATGTGGCAATCGAGGCTGGGGGAGCGTTTCGGGCGGCGGGGACAGGAACCGCTGCTGAGCGTGCCCAGGTCAGCATTTCTACAGACGGGCTGGCTCAATCGGGTTCACAGACGCTGCTGCAAAGCACTTGCCCGTCCGGAACCTGCACGGCGGCGACTGTTGGGACGGGAAACTCGAAGTCGAACACTGCCACCTCTTCAACTGCGATCGGGCCGCTGGCGATCGTGCCGAGTCCGGTACCAACTACCAGCGTGGAACTGCAAACTACAGACAATTCTCAACAAATTGTGACTCAAGTGACTCTCGGCCCTGCAGCGTCTGCGGCAAAGATCAGTACCACAAATGTCTCGCCAGAACCTGCTGCTGCGCCTGTTGAGGCTCAGTCTAACCAGACTGCTGCGGGCCCGGTACTGCTGTCGCCGTCGGTGTTAAAAGGCAATTTGGGTACGCCTGTGGCGACAGAAAACGCCAGTGTGGCAACAACTCCACAGAAGCCGGCGAGTGCGGTGACAGCAGAAAGTATGGGGAATGTGAGGGTTCCTGAGATTTCTCGATCGAGTTCGATCGCGCAAATAAGTCCGATCGACGCAGTGCAGCAAAGGGATAGAACTCAGGGCCGGGAATTTGAACGTTACTTTGGGGGCACTGTCACTGAAAAGTCAGTTACGCAGAAAAGTATTCGAGATACTCTCAACAGCGTCAATCAGTTGACTGGGGTTAAACCCGCCATCCTTTACGTATGGGCAAAAGACAAACATTTAGAACTTGTGTTGTTATTGCCAGACGGCAAAAATGTTTTTAAAAGTGTGCCTGCAAGCCGCGAGGCAGTCTTGCAAGTTGCTAAAGAATTCACTAATGCTATCAGAACTCCCAGGAGATTGAATGCTGCTGACTACAAGCAACCTGCCGAGGAACTTTACCAGTGGTTAATTGCACCGCTGCAACCGGAATTGGAGGCTAACAAGATTGACACCTTGGTGTTTTCTATGGATGTCGGTTTGCGAACTTTGCCTTTGGCTGCTCTTTACGACGGCAAGCAGTTTTTGGTAGAAAAGTACAGTTTGGGGCTGATTCCGAGTTTGAGTTTAACTGATACTCGCTATGCCGATGTTAAGGGTTCTGAAGTGTTAGCGATGGGTGCGTCGAATTTTCCCGCTAAATACGATCAAAATCCATTGCCTGCGGTGCCGTTGGAAATATCGACAATTGTGGGCAAGATTTGGCCAGGTTCGTCTTTTCTCAATGAAGCTTTTACTTTGGCAAATTTGAAGCAGAAGCGCAATCAATCGCAATACAAAATTATTCATTTAGCTACTCACGGCGATTTTCAACCTGGGGGTGCCCAAAATTCTTACATTCAGTTTTGGGATACTAAGTTGCGGTTGAATCAGTTGGATCAGTTGAAGTTATCTAACCCGCAGGTGGAGTTGTTGGTTTTGAGTGCCTGTACTACGGCGGTGGGAGACGAACAAGCTGAGTTGGGGTTTGCGGGGTTGGCGGTGCACGCGGGGGTAAAATCGGCTTTGGCGAGTTTGTGGTATGTCAGCGATGTCGGTACTTTGGGGCTGATGACTGAGTTTTACCAGCAGTTGCGTACAGCGCCGATTAAGGCTGAGGCTTTGCGGCAAGCGCAATTGGCTATGCTGCGGGGAGAAGTGCGCTTGCAAGATGGTTATTTGGTGCGATCGGGCAAAAATCAAGCTCTGCCTTTACCGTCGGAGTTGACCGCTAGGGGCGATCGAAATTTGTCGCATCCTTATTATTGGGCCGCTTTTACAATGATCGGTTCGCCGTGGTAATTTTGAAGGAATAGGGTGCGATCGCCTAAAAAACCGGGACAGAACAAGTCGCAAAACTCAGAGGATGGGAATACCTAAAAAAGTGCGGTTACTCAGACTAGAAACCGCGACCTCAAGATCGAAAACGGGATAAAATGGAACAAGAAGAATTAAAAAAAACTCGACTGCTAGCCCCCCAAATATTGATTGTAGACAAGTGTTTACTAAAAACTTTTAGCCCAGATAACTGGAGTTTAGACTAAAAAAGAGAGAACGGTGGCAAAAGAAAAACTTGAGCCATCGTTAAGGAGAGAATGAGGGTGAAAAATAAAACCCATCAACTCCCCAAAGTAAACGCATCTTAATTTCAACCTAAAACATGATAAGATGAAGTGTGGGGCTAAATCAAGTGCGTAATTAGGGTTTGCTGAAAAAGTTATAAAAAGCAGGGGGTGGAAAATGAACAAGAGGCCTGTCTTCCTCACATAATAAGCCCTGCTTTACTTCCATTATTTAATTCATAGCTAAAGTTAATCCTTCTCGATAAAATCATAATATTTGGGAAAAATTGACACAAAAAAAGACAGTAAAACTGCCTCAGCAGCTTCACCAGGTTGATCACTAAAAAAGTCAGAGTAATGGAAGTTTCAGAAGTATTAGATAGTTTAGCCATGACTCTATTCAGACTGAATCTTGTTTTGCCCTGTCCAAATTTTTCCTCAATTTCGTTGCGAATGCGCTCATCTTCTTGTGCTTGTTTTTTAGCTTCTCGACTGACTTGGGTAGGCGGTCTTCGTAGCGGAGGGTCGCTTAGTCTAATTCCTCTTTCTTTACACCAACCTCGATTGACTCGGGTGCGATAAATTTTATCGGCATGAACCGATTTCGGGTAAAATCCCGTATATTCTTTGTAAGCTTCCACTTGGGAAATAAAATCACCACTTTCATTATAGTTTTCCCAGCTAATTTTTTCGAGGAATACATATCCTTCTACACAACTAACTGATAACTTGGCTCCGAATTCTGTAGGACTTCCTGACTTGCCTCTGACGATTGGACGGATATGCGGTTGTGTTATACCATTTTTCTAAAGTTATGCTAGAGTTACCTGAAAAGTAAAGGAGAATATTAAAATGTCTGGGCGTCCTCATATAACGATTACCGAATCTATAGAATTATTGCTAGAGCTTCGGAAAAAACAAAAAAGAATTTTAGCATATAATAAAGTTCAAATGCTTTATTTATTTATTTATTTCAATCAAAACAAATAGAAACAGTCCGAGAAGTATCGTCAGTTTTGGGTAAAAGTGAAACCACAATTCATCGCTGGCTCTTTCAATATAAAGAGGGTGGCATAGAAAACTTGTTAAAAAATCGGCAGATTTTTGGTAGGCCCAAAAAGTTTTCGGTTGAAGTAGCGGCTGCATTACAACAAGAATTGAGAGACCCCGAAGGATTTTCTAGTTATAAAGAAGTTCATCTCTGGCTCGGGTTAATCAAAGAGATACCTAGTAGTTATCAAGCTGTATACTCCTTGGTTAAAGGAGAGTTGAAAAGTAAATTAAAAATCCCAAGACCCCGGAGTAGTGAACAAAAGCCAACGGCAATCAATGAATTCAAAAACAGTCTATCTCATCAAGTCAAAGCCTTGCTGGAAAAAGCTCCTGACCAAGTAAAGAAATACAATAAATTTCTATTTTGGTGTAGTGATGAAACTCGATTAGGACTACATACAATTCAGAGACGAAGGCTAACACTACGGGGTGTAAAACCCCTAGGAAAATATTAATGGAAATTTAAATGTTTCTGGCTTTACGGAGCCGTATCTCCATCTACTGGTAGAAGTTTTTTTTGGGAGTTTTCCCATTTAGATAAAGTTTGTTTTCAAGCATATTTGCAACAATTGTCGCTGCAATATCCCGATGAATTGCATATCATTCAAGTCGATAATGCTCCCGGTCATCTTTTAAGCACATCTGAATTGCCAGACAATATTATTTTACTATTTCAGCCTCCTCATTGCCCTGAAGTAAATCCAACAGAAAGAGTGTGGGAATACATCAAAGAATTTTTAGCTTGGTTAGTCTTTAGTAATCTTGACGAACTCCGCGTAAAAGTTCAGGAAATTTTATCCTCTTTAACAAATAATGTCATTGGTTTTCTCACAGGATGGTCTTGGATCTTACATTCTTTATCTCTAGCACATCTTTAGAAAAATGGTATTAAACTGACAATTCGATGTTCGATTCTTTTTTTATTATTTGACCACATCCACTGCTGTTGAGGGTAAATTTCCCCAGATACCAACAAATTCCTGTATTGCCTTTGGCTTAGGAGTTCTAGCCTCGCACCTTTTTTGATTAATTGCTCAATATGTCCCAAATTTCGTTTGATATATTGGAGCTGTTTTTTAACGGCATTTCTCCGTTCTTTTCCAGAGGGCTGCCTATTTTTTGCGAATTTTAGATAATATTTTCGGGCGTTTTTTCTGTAAGTTCTGGGTTTTTTCTCCAGGTTGCCCTTCAGGGATTTATATAAGATGTCTATGATGAGTTAGGTGGTTTTCCTCGCTTGATTTAACAGGTCTACATCGGTGGGCTATTTGATATCGGCAGGTGCTACCGTTGCATCTATTAATAGCTTTCCTCTATTTTCTTTTGGTCTTTGAGCTCCTTCTGACTTTTTTGTGCTGGGTTCCTCCGGCTTGAATCCTCGACCTTGTTGGACAATTTTTCGATTGATTTTTTTAAGCAGAGACTGAGCGATTCTTTGTCGAAAATGAACCATCATTGAATCGTCAAAAAGCGCTTCGTTCCGATAAGTATTTTATCGGAAAAAATACTGTAAGTAAGGGTTTTCCTTAATTTGTTCTACTGTTTCACGCGGAGCTAATTCCCAATTTTTCTTTGATGATTAACGCTCCCAGTGCCATCCGAAAGGGGAGCATCTCAATTATAGAATGAGTATAAATACTTACAACAGTCCTATGCAAGAATTATGTAAAATGTAAAAACACACTTACGAGTGAGAAAAATATGACCCCAGAAGAAACTCAAGAACTCCAAAAATGTCTAGAAAAGGTATCCGCTATCTTACTCAAGAATACACCATCAGAACAGCTAAAAGACTTTGGCAGTATTGAATTAGCGGTTAGAGACCATGTCCTCAAAGAAGTAGCCCCAGAGATTGGAAAATTTTTTAAGCAGAAGCAGCCAAACAGAAGCAGGCAGAGGTAGAGAAATCCAGACCTGCATGGGTAAATGGCGAGTGAGAGAACAACAAAGTAAAAAACTCGGACTCAAGAAAGGGACAAGATTAAGCCCTCACTTAGAAAAATGCTGCCTAATATTGAGCGCCAACGTATCCTATGCCAATACCACCAAAGACTTACAACAACTGACAGGAATATACGTATCCCATAGTACGCAACAACGGCTAGTACATCGACAAGAATTTGTGGAGGCCTCTTCAGAGACAACTGTCACCGCTTTGAGTGTAGATGGAGGCAAGGCAAGATTAAGAACCGACTTAGGAGAAGCCAGTGAATGGCGAGACTACAAAGCTGTGGCATTGCATCATCAAAAGTGTGCGGCTTTCTTTCAAGAAAATGACCAGCTATTGGATTGGGTGAATCGACGTAACCGTTCAGGGGGTGCGCCTGGGGCGCACCACCCTAAGAGGAGTTGTAAAGAATTTGGGGAGAAAGGCGGGCG